>MHCR01000014.1:6906-18868 GCA_001816695.1 Candidatus Woykebacteria bacterium RBG_16_39_9b | reverse complement strand
GGACTCGATCAGCTGTTGATGCTGGTCTTTCTGTGATCGTTGGTGGACACATGACCCAGAAGCGTTTCCTCTGGAGCGAGGGTGGTTTCATTCACGATGAGGCCCCAGAGCGCATCTACCGCCTCGCTGTTCAACTAGGAGTACGTGAGTTCGTGGTCCCTGGCAATAAACCAGAGTTTGTTGAGAAGTACAAGGGGATCATTGAAGACGAACTTGAACAAGCGGGTGCCGAAGGAGCGGAATTTGATCTGTACGCTCCTGGTTTCATCAAACAAGGCGGCGACATCAGTGAGACCGGCAGAGTCGCTGGTAGTCGGTGGCATGCCATTGTTGCTAGCGTTCTGGTCAACGCCCCTGATGTTGAAGCAGCGGCTCTTGAACTGGCAAGCCAGATAGGTTAGGAGGTCGAGATGCCAGAGCTTATGCAGCTGCTCGAGCAGGTAGGAGGGGTGATAGATAACAGCCATGTTGTCTACACTTCCAGGAAGCACGGCCGTGCTTACGTCAACTGGGTTGCCGTACTGAGGAGTTCCGAAGCAGCTTGGAAGACGTCTCTAGCGATGGCTGACGTAGTTTTCGCGGTCAACTCCCCCTTCGATACAGTGGCGGGTCCAACTCACACTGGCGACAAGGTAGCGAGCGATTTGGGTCTTGCTTTGCTACACAGGGGTAAGGCGGTTGCACGGGTGTACGCTCAGGAGACAGACGAGGAGGGGAAACGTGCCTTTCCGAGAAGCCAGGAAGAGGACGTTCGTGGAAAGCGTGTTCTAGTTGTGGATGATGTCTTGACGACCGGTGGTACCATACGGGAGACTATCGAGGCCGTTCGTAAACACGATGGGACACCCATATATGTTGTTATAGGCTGCAACAGAAGCGACTTTGTGGGATCCTTCGACGGGCTTCCACTTTATGAACTTCTCAGGGCGAACATGGAACAGTGGGATCCTGAGGACTGTCAAGCCTGCATCGAACAGGTACCGATGAACACATCGGTTGGTCATGGAGACGAATGGGTCCAGCAATATCCGGATCCCAACACCTGGCCGGCGTTCGTGAAAGCAAGTCAAGTCTAAAAGAAGCAGGACGGAGAGCTCAATATTACTCGAATTGCTCGGGTGATTCTTGGCCTCGCAATGGTGTAAACCGAATGGGGCCAATTTTTTATACTCTGATTACCAAACGAATCTATTCTCTGATATAATTTTTTCTGATGGAAACAAAATTTACTAACAAAGAAGTGACTACTTTGCTTCGAAACGTTTCCGCGGCGCATCAGGTAAAAGGTGCCAACCCATTTCAAATTCGGGCTTATGACGTTGCCGCCGACGCGGTGGAACACGCCAGTAGCGACGTGAGAGCTTTGTGGGAAAGTGAGGATCTCGACAAAATCCCCGGTGTAGGTAGCCATATTGCCAATTACCTAGATGAGTATTTTACCTCTGGTAAAGTGAAACATTTTGAGACGGTTTTCAAAAATATTCCCAATTCAATGTTCGAATTTCTCAAAATCCCCGGTGTTGGACCAAAAACGGCGTACAAGCTTGCCAAAGCAGGAGTAAAAAATATTGCGGATCTTGAAGAAAAAATTAAAAGTAAAACTCTACTGAAGAAAGGTTTTACAGAAAAACCGCTAGAAAATATTTTACAAGGAATTGAAGAATTTAAGCGAAAGTCGGACCGTATTCTGCTGCCGGTTGCCGGCGAGGTTGCCAAACAGGTTTTAGAACACCTAAGAAAGCATAAAGCAGTGCTAGCTACAGATCCACTAGGCAGTTTGCGACGAAGAGTTGCAACAGTTGGAGACGTTGATTTGTCAGTAGCTTCGAACGACCCAAAAGAAGTTATTGAGCACTTCAAAAAATTTCCCGGTACCGAGCGGATCATTGAGTCTGGGGAACACACGGCGACGATTAGTGTAAGAAATGGGATTCATGTGGATTTAATGGTTCAACCACCGGAGCATTACGGGTCACTCCTCCACCATTTCACAGGATCAAAAAATCATAATATCCATATGCGATCTTTGGCAAGGGAAAAGGGATATTCAATCTCAGAATACGGTATAAAAGAAATAAAAACTGACAAGGTCCGTCCTTGTCCAAAGGAGGATGATGTCTACTCGTTACTGGGTATGCAGACACCGCCGCCAGAACTAAGAGAGGACGCGGGGGAAATTGAAGCAGCTTTAGAGAATAAATTACCTCAATTGGTTGAACTCAAAGACATAAAAGGAGATCTTCACACCCATTCTTTTTGGAGCGATGGGCAGAATTCTATAGCAGAGATGGCGAAAGCTGCAACAAGTTTAGGCAGAGAATATATTGCACTCACAGATCATTCGTACCCAACCTTAAGGTTCTATCAGAGGTTAAAAGAAATAGAACAATTTAATTACTCACAAGACTCAATACGAGTAATAACTGGACTCGAAGTTAACATAAATTCTGATTATACCTTGCAAGTTCCGGATGAAATATTAGCCAAACATGATATTATTTTCGTTTCAATTCACACAAGCTTTCGCCAGCCAAAAGAGGAGATGACGAACCGAATACTAAAAGCGTTGGAAAATCCTCATGTTGATGTTTTTGCGCACCCTACTGGTAGGCTGTTACTTGAAAGAGAAGGTATTGAGGCAGATTGGGAAACAATTTTTAAAAGAATAGCACACTTGGGTAAATTTTTGGAGATCGATGGCTATCCAAATAGATTAGATTTGCCGGACAATTTGGTACGCGAGGCAAAAAGGTTTGGGGTAAAATTTACTATTGATACAGACGCTCATCAGATACAGCATTTAAGTTTGATGGAATATGGTGTTTCTGTAGCCCGGCGGGGTTGGGCGACCAAAAAAGATATTATTAACACCTTGCCCTACAGGGAACTAAAAAGTATACTAGACCTTAAAAATTAGAGAGGAGGTGTTTAAATGACAATATTCTTGGTTTTGATAGCGATAATTGTGCTATTGGTGTTTTACGTTTTCGCACTTTATAACGGCTTAATTACAGCTCGAAATCGAGTGGCTGAGAGTTGGAGTGGTATAGATGTTCAACTGAAAAGACGTTCTGATTTGATTCCAAATCTTGTTGAAGCCGTTAAAGGTTATGCGAAACATGAGCGAGCGGTTTTTGAAAACGTCACTAAAGCAAGAAGTGCTATGATGGGAGCGAATACCGCCAAAGAAGCTGCCCAAGCAGATAACTTGTTGACAGGAGCTTTAAAATCTCTGTTTGCCGTAGCTGAAAACTATCCAGAGCTAAAGGCTTCGGAAAATTTTAAGCAACTACAGGAGGAACTTTCTGATACTGAGACAAAGATAGCAGCTTCAAGACAGTTCTATAATTCGAATGTTTTGGACTTTAACACGAAATTGCAAGTTTTCCCAAATGTAATTATTGCAAATTCGTTCGGTTTCAAGCCATCAGACTTTTTTGAAGCAGAAAGTACTGATAAAGAACCTGTCAAAGTAAATTTCTAAAGTGATTACTTTCAAAGAAAAATTGGTAAAAGCTGTTCAGACTAACAACAGCTCACTTTGTACTTGGTAAAATTTCTAACAAAAGTGATAATATTTTATATATGGGTATCCCGACACTACGTAATCAAATTGATGCAAACAGAATGAAAACATTTGTTTTGATGCTTGGGTTTTCGATATTTATTTTTTTAGTTGCTTATATTTTAGTTCTTGCTTTAGGTTACAAAGGTCCGGGTGCTTTAGGCTTTGTGGGTATTATTTTAATAGTTTCCGGACTTATAAATTTGGGCTCGTATTATTGGTCAGATAAATTGGTTTTGGGATTAACCGGCGCAGAACCAATTAATAAAAAGGATAATCCCGAGCTTTATCGGGTTGTTGAGAATTTAACGATTGCTGCTGGTAGTCCGATGCCTGGGATTTATGTGATTAATGACCCTTCCCCAAATGCATTTGCTACTGGCAGAAACCCAAATCATGCGGTAGTAGTTTTTACAACTGGGCTTTTAAATCGACTTGAAAAATTAGAATTAGAAGGAGTTGCGGCTCATGAGCTTTCCCACGTGCGAAATTACGACACTAGACTAATGAGTATTATTGTAATCTTGGTCGGAATAGTAGCTCTTTTGTCAGACATTTTTTTTAGAAGTTTGTGGTGGGGCGGAAGAAGTAGAGATAGGAGAGACAATGGAGTATTAATGATTATTGGTATTTTGGCGGCTATTATAGCTCCAATTGCCGCCCAATTAATTAAACTAGCTATTTCCCGAAGAAGAGAGTTTTTGGCAGACTCTTCTGGAGCTCTTTTAACCCGAAACCCAGAAGGGTTGGCCTCGGCCTTATTAAAAATAAGCTCAGACCAAACTCCTGCTAAGCATGCAAGTTCAGCTACTGCCCATTTATTCATCGTAAATCCTTTCAAAGGCGAGCAAGCTAAGAGTTGGTTCGTTAGTTTATTTAGTACACACCCACCTACAGAAGAGAGAGTTAAGGCACTGAGAAGCTCACAAGGTGCGCCATTATGAAAAACAAAATTACACCAGAGGAAGTAAAACATATAGCAAAGCTAGCAAACCTTCCGTTGGGGACAAGTGAGGTAAAAAAATATGCAAAACAACTCTCCGAAGTTATTGATTACAATATATCTTTGTTACAGGGCGTTAATACAAAAAATGTTGAACCAACAGCTCATGTTCTTGGACTAAGTATTGAGGCTAGAAGTGACGAACCGGAACCTGGTCTAAAAGCAGATGAAGCCATCAAAAACGCTTCTTCCACATACAACGATTTTTTTAAGGTGCCTGCAATTTTGGAGAATAAATAAATTGAAAGATTTAACCATCAAGACCTCTCACAAAGATTTGGTTTCAAAAAACATTTCAGCTCAGGAATTGACCAGGGAGATTTTAAAACGGATTAAAGAAATGGAACCAAAAATTAACGGTTTCATTAGAATAACGGAAGACTTGGCCATTAATCAAGCCAAAAAAGTTGATGATCTTTTGGCGAACGGGCAATCAATAAGTATGATCTCCGGAGTTCCAGCTTCTCTGAAAGATGTTCTCGTCACAAAAGATGTGGTTACTACAGCAGGGTCGAAAATACTAGAGAATTTTAATCCCCCATATTCGGCGACTGCAGCCGAAAAACTTCTTGATAATGGTTTGGTGTTGGTTGGTAAAACCAATATGGACGAATTTGCTATGGGAGCCTCAACAGAAAACTCTGCTTATAAAATAACAAAAAACCCCTGGGATGAATCAAGAGTACCTGGGGGATCATCCGGTGGTTCTGCGGCTTCTGTAGCGGCTGGTATGTGTATATATTCACTTGGATCTGACACAGGAGGGAGTGTGCGTCAACCTGCTTCTTTTTGCGGTGTTGTAGGGTTAAAACCCACTTATGGAAGGGTTTCACGCTACGGTCTCATTGCCATGGCATCTTCTTTAGATCAAATCGGGCCTATAACTAAAACAGTTGAAGATTCGGCGATTTTGCTAAACATCATTAGTGGTTTTGATTCAAAAGACGCGACGTCAGCTGTCAATAAAGTTCCAGATTACACAAAAGTTTTGGGAAAGAGTGTAAAAGGGTTAAAAATTGGTTTGCCAAAAGAATTTTTCGGTGAGGGTATTAGTAAGGATGTAAAGGAAACAATACTAATAGCAGTAAAGGTTTTGGAAAATCTTGGGGCAAAAATAGTCGACATTAGCTTACCAAGAAGCAAAGAAGCAATTTCAGTTTATTATCTGATTATGCCAAGTGAGGTGAGCGCAAATCTAGCTAGATATGATGGAATTCGTTATGGAAAAACTAGGGATAAATTTGGTGCTGAAGTAAAAAGAAGATTAATGCTAGGTACCTATGCTCTTTCTTCGGGATATTATGATGCTTATTATCTTAAGGCTGCAAAAGTAAGGACTTTGATAAGAGAGGAATTTTCCAATGCATTTAAAAAAATCGACTGTATTGTTGGTCCCACCGCCCCAACAACTGCCTTCAAGATAGGCGAGAAAATTGATAATCCACTCGCAATGTATTTGGCGGATATTTTAACCGTGTCGGCCAATTTGGCTGGAATACCAGCAATTTCGCTTCCTTGTGGGTTTATAAAAGGAGTACCAGTCGGTCTGCAAATTATGGCTAATTATTGGCAAGAAGAAACAATTTTCCAAGTTGCATATGCCTACGAACAATCACAAGAATGGTATACAAGGAAACCAAACCTATGAGTAAAGGTGCTGGAATATCTCACAGCGAACTGCTAGCTAAAGAAATTTTGGATCAATTTTTTAAAAAGTTTAAGAGATTAGATAACGTACGGCCTAGTTGGTTAGAAGGTTTGGAAATAGATCGCCTGTATCCTACTTTGGGAATTGCGGTCGAGTTTCAAGGGGATCAGCACTCAAGAATCGTCCCAGGAATGCACAAATCTGCTGACGATTTTCAAAGGCAACTGAATTTAGATACAAAAAAGCGACGATTAATAGAGGAAAAGGGACTTAAACTGTATGCGATTAATATATTAGATTTGGACCGCCTCAGAGTAAAAAATATACTTAAAAGAATGTCAGAGGATGGGAAAAAGTATGCAAGCAAGAACGGTTATGAAGAAGATGTTCGTAAATTACAACAAATAAGATGGGAAATTGATCCGGAAGAGAAACTTATGGAACGGGCAGACAGTTTGACGAAAATCAAAAGAAATTACTTTCGCCCCCCGAAAAAAAATTGGTGGCAGAAGCTACTTGGGGTTTGAAATGAGAGAATACGATATTGTAATTGGCCTTGAGGTTCACGTCCAGTTAAAAAGTGTTACTAAAATGTTTTGCACAAATAGTGCAAGTTATTTTGGTACTTCACCCAATTCTCATACTTGTCCGGTATGCCTTGGGTTGCCTGGAGCGCTACCGGTGCCAAATAAAAAAGCCTTAGAGTCGGCTTTAAAAATTGGACTTGCATTAAACTGTTCCATAAATGCAAGAAGTCGGTTCGATCGTAAAAACTATTTTTATCCGGACTTGCCAAAAGGATTTCAGATATCACAGTATGATCTTCCAATTGCTCAAAACGGCTGGATCTTTGTAGGAAATAAAAAAATACGGATAAATAGGGCTCATTTAGAAGAAGATACGGGAAAGTTGATTCATGCCGCTCTTAACAAACAAAAAGTAAGTTTAATCGATTTTAATCGAAGCGGAGTCCCCCTAATGGAAGTTGTTTCCGAACCAGATATCGAAAGCCCTGCCGAAGCTAAAGCATATGCCAAAAAACTACACCAAATTATGCGTTATTTAGATGTTTCGGATGCAGATATGGAGAAGGCCGGTATGAGATTTGACGCAAACATATCGGTCAAACCAAAAGGACAAAAAAATTACGGCGTTAAAGTTGAGGTAAAAAACATTAATTCATTTAGATTCTTGGAAAAAGCTTTAGTTTATGAGGCAGCTCGTCAAATAAGAATACTAGAGGCTGGTGGTAAATTAATGCAAGAAACACGTGGGTGGGTAGAGACAAAAGGCGAAACAGTTTCGCAAAGGACAAAGGAAACGTCCCCAGATTATCGTTATTTTCCGGAACCGGATTTGCCACCATTAGTATTTTCAAAAGAAACTATGGCCAAACTCAAATTAGAGATTCCGGAACTTCCGGATTCAAGGAAGAATCGATTTAAGGAGCAGCTCTCTTTGTCGGATAACGATGCCGAGGTGTTGACTGAGGACAAAAAAACAGCGGATTGGTTTGAGTTAGCATTGAAAGACTATTTAGAAATTTCTAAGAATCAAACAAAAGAGATAGCTACAGAAAAGGCGAAAACCATTGCTAATTGGGTAATTGGGGAACTGCGGAGGTTGTTGAATGAACAGCTAAAAAGTATCGATGAAATAAATTTACAACCAGCTTCTTTAGCCGAATTATTGACCCTAATAGATAAAGGTGAGGTTTCAAACCAAACTGCTAAAGAGGTTTTTGCGGAAATGTTCTCGACGGGAAATAAACCAACAAAAATCATATCAGAAAAAAACCTAGGGAAGATTATTGATAGAGAAACCATTAATAATTTGGTAGTATCAATATTAAAAGAAAATCAAGAAGCGGTTGACGACTATAAAAAAGGTAAGCAAGCCTCTTTATCGTATTTAATAGGTCAAGTAATGAGAAGAACAGCCGGAAAAGCTGACCCATTTTTAGTCCGGCAAAGTTTAGAGAAGAATCTTAAATGATTGCAGAAACACTTACTGATCTAAATTATAAAGTTATAGAAAATACTGAAAAGCTAAGGGAAATAATTCCAGAGCTTGAGAATGAGTCTGCCATTGCTATTGATACGGAAGGAAGCAGATTCGATCCATTTTCCGCCAAACTTCTTTTACTTCAATTAGCCACCACGAAGAAAGCTTGGGTGATTGACTGTGCAAAAGTGGACTTATCTTTGTTGAAACATATTTTGGAGTCAACCCGTCCATTAAAAATTGTTCAAAACGCTAAATTTGATTATGAACTTTTGAAGGTCCAGGCTGAAATACAACTAGGTTCTGTGTTTGACACAATGCTAGCTGAAAGAATTATTACCTGTGGTATTTCTCGGGAGATTTCCCTAAAAACAATAGCCGAAAAGTATCTAGGGGTAAAAATGGAAAAATCAACAAGGGAAACATTTACTGATCCTCATGGAACAGCTGCTAGGGGTGAATTTACAAAAGAGCAATTGGATTATGCAGCGGGGGACGTACTTGTTCTTCACGAAATCTTTCGGAAACAATTTAAGACTCTTCAAGAAGAAAATCTTATTGAAACAGCTAAACTGGAATTTTCTTTAGTGCCTGTTGTAGCTGATATGGAACTTCACGGCTCTTTGATAGATGAAGATAGATGGAGGACTCATATAAATGAATTACAAGAAAAAAGGGACAAGTTAAATGCCGAGATCCAAAAAGATTTAAGACACCTCTCGCCGTTCTCTCAAGTTGATCTTTTTGGAAATGAGGCAGACACGATTAATTTGGACAGCCCAATCCAGTTGTTAGTCGCTTTCAGAAAGCTTGGAGTGGATCTACCAAATACGAGTGAGGCAACTCTACAAAAATCCAACCACTCTATTGCCAAAAAACTCCTAGAATATCGCGCTTACGAAAAAATGATTACAGCTTTTGGCGAATCCATATTGGAGAAGATAAATCCCAAAACCGGTAGACTTCACCCAGATTTTATTCAACTGGGGGCAGATACAGGTAGGTTTGCTTGTAATAATCCTAATTTACAACAAATTCCTGCCGATAGTGGGTTTCGCAGTTGTTTCATCGCTAGAAGTGGTTATAAATTAATCACTGCGGATTATTCTCAGATCGAATTAAGAATAATGGCTGAAGTTAGTGGTGATACAGAATTTTTGCAGGCTTTCGAAAAAGATGTCGATCTTCATACGCTGACGGCGAGTCAAATGTTTAAAATTCCAATCAGTAAGGTGACGAAAGAAAAACGTTTTGCGGCTAAGTCAATAAACTTTGGTTTAATGTACGGACGGGGTCCCGCGTCGCTTGCAAATCAAATTGGTATTAGTGTGGAAGAGGCGAGGAAACTTTTAGATGTTTATTTTAGTACATACAAAAGAGTAAAACAGTGGTTAGATAACATAGGGCGGGAAGCGGTTAGAACCGGAGAGGTGAGGACTTTGGGAGGTAGAAAAAGAATGTTTACAAATCCTGACAAAACCGATCCAGAATACCAAAGACTGATCTCAGCTATAGAGAGACAAGGTAAAAATACCCCAATTCAAGGTACAAGTGCAGATATAACAAAATACGCTTTGATTTTGATTCACAACGAAATAAAAAAGCATAAATTAGATGTTCATCTGGTTCATACAGTACATGATGAAATTGTCGTGGAGGCGCGAAAAGACATTGTTAAGAAGGCGTCTAAAATAGTGGAAGATAAAATGATTGAAGCTGGCCAAAAGTTATTGAGAAGAGTACCAGTGAAAATTGATATTCACATCTCAGATTGTTGGGAAAAGTAAAATTGACAGGTCATACTAACTTATAGTATAATCTATGATGTTATGGGAATACTGTCCAAATACATAGGGTTTGGTGTACCGAATTTTTTAGCCAAACTCTTAATAGCTCACCATCAAAATAACCATCACCCTTGGGCGATAAGACATCAATCGCTTTTGTTTTTTGCTGTAATATTAGTTTCAATTCAATCTTATTCAAACCTAATTATTGGGAAACCAGGTCTTTTGGGTTATGCAACGAATATTTCAGTAAGCGAAGTAATTAGATTGACTAATTTGGAAAGAACTACGAGAGGTATTCCTGCCCTAACTGAAAGTTCGATTTTAGATAAAGGCGCGCAGTTGAAAGCATCTGATATGTTCAGAGATGATTATTGGGCGCATTTTGCACCAGACGGTACCAGTCCTTGGCATTTCTTTAGTATTAGTGGATATAAATATAGCATTGCCGGGGAAAATCTGGCCAAGAACTTTCAGACTTCTTCTGGCACTGTGGCTGGTTGGATGGCTTCAAAAGCCGGTCACAGGGAAAATCTTTTGAACCCTGCATATAATGAAATTGGTGTTGCAGTTGTTGACGGGGTGCTTTTGGGAGAAGAAACAACTTTAGTAGTTCAATTTTTGGCTAAACCAGTCGAGTATCTTGCCGGTACACCAGTTGCAGGGACTAGCGTAGGTAATAAAACCACAACTCCTAAAGAAACAGGTAAACCAGTGTCAATAAAAGATAACTTAAACCTAAATAATAACGAGGTAAACAAAAAGCTTACCCCCGTGACACCGAAAGAAACGGATTCTGTATCTTTGACGCTTGAACCGATAAATAAGACTGGTGTATTAAGTTTTTCAACTCTTTTCGCCCCGGTTAGTAATTTAAATAATGCCCAGAAAGCAACGCTGGCTATTTTGATGTTGATGATTTCTATCTTCATTGTAGATTCAATAATTGCCTTTGCACACAGGAGAATAAGAGAAAATTCGCACTCTTTTCTTCATGCTTCTATGTTATTAATTTTAATATTAGTATTAGTGTTGCAAACAAAAGGATTTGTAATTTAACAATCTATGGAAAAGTATTTTCTTAAACACTCAGTTCAATATGCCCTTTTAGCGCTGGTTTTCGTCGGCGTAATAACTCTCTTGATTTTGCTAAAGAATACAAATATCAGACTAATTTTAATCTCGTTTTACTCAATTTTCTATTTCGTATTCGGTGTGTGGCATCATTGGGAAGAAAAGAAAGTAAAATCTACAACCGTTCTAGAATATTTAGCCATCAGTTTAATAATATTTATCATTTTATTTGCTGTATTTTCGTAAACTTATATCTATTTGACTAGAGGATCCATCTTATTTATAATTGGACGTTGCTTATGAATACAAATGAGGCAGAGAAAAATAGTTCCAATTCCAAAACTGAACCTGTAACGTCGGTAAAAACTTCAGAAAACAAAATTAGTGAAGTTCGTATAAAGCCGGGAGATTTGGTGAGAGTAAACTCAAAAGTTAAAGAAGGAAACAGAGAACGAATTCAAAGCTTTGAGGGAATAATTATTGCTATGGGCGGTTCAAAGGAAAGCAAAACATTTACCATTCGCAAAATTGGCAGTGGCGGCGTTGGTGTTGAGAGAATCTGGCCTCTAAACTCACCATTTATTGTCAGTATTGAAATGAGAAAACCAAGTAAAATGAAACGCGCTAAGCTCTATTATTTAAGAGGTCGCATAGGCAAAGCAGCAATGAATGTATGAAGGCAAGTTCTGCCAAATTTAATCTGGAAGAAAGTCTTTGGAAGTTGGGAATTTCAACTATAGCGGGTATTGATGAGGTTGGTAGAGGAGCGTGGGCTGGTCCGGTTGTGGCTGCAGCAGTTGTATTTCACCCCTTTTGTAAGCTAGATTTTAAACTCTACGATTCAAAGCTTCTTTCTCCAAAAAAGCGAGAGGAAATAGCCG
>MHCR01000014.1:6113-6895 GCA_001816695.1 Candidatus Woykebacteria bacterium RBG_16_39_9b | reverse complement strand
AAAATTGCGGCTGGAGTTGGTTATGGGGTTGTTGGACTACCGACAATTAATAAAAAGGGTATTGGATTTGCGACTCAAAAAGCGTTTAAATTATCTGTCAATAATTTAAATATACAACCAGAATATTTTTTAATAGACGCGTTTTATATAAAACATTGGTCAAGAGAAAATCAAAACGCAATAAAGAGGGGTGATCAAATTTGTGCCAGTATTGCAGCGGCTTCTATCGTGGCAAAAGTATTCAGAGATTCTTTGATGAGAGACTTGGATAAAAAATACCCGAAATATGGATTTTCTGCCCATAAAGGCTATGGAACCCCCTATCATCAAAAAGCGATTAGAAAAAACAAACTATCAGCAGTTCACAGAAAATCATTTAATCTTAACTTCCTTTTAACATGAAATCTAAGAAAGTTCTTGGAGAAAAAGGTGAAGCAATCGCAATAGATTATCTGAAAGACAGCGGTTACAATATCCTCCAGACTAACTTTAGGAGTAAATTTGGAGAGATTGATATTATCGCTAAAGATAAAGATACTTTAGTTTTTATTGAAGTTAAAACTCGAACGAGTAATCAATTTGGCTTACCTGAAGAATCTATTCGTCCCTGGAAGCTCAAAACAATCGAAAGGGTCGGTTCGTTATTTAGACTTCTTAATCCAGATATGCCCGAGGCGGAAAGAATTGATGTTGTGGCCGTTGAGCTTGATGAAGACGGCAACCTAATAAGAAAAGAAATAATAAAAAACGCTTTTTTGTAAAAATCCCCAAACCATTGAAGC
>MHCR01000014.1:0-6076 GCA_001816695.1 Candidatus Woykebacteria bacterium RBG_16_39_9b | reverse complement strand
CCCGTAGCTCAATTTGGTAGAGCAGCGGCCTTTTAAGCCGCGTGTTGTGGGTTCGAGTCCCACCGGGCTCACCAACTCCACTTTTTCTTGATTCGACAATCATTATCTGAATCATAACTCAGTAGCTATCATTCTAGCATTTTTGGTGTAAGATACAAAAGATGAATCCTGGTATTGACTATATTGGTATAACCACTCCTTTTTATTGTAATGATGGTAAGGGAAAGTTTTTATTACATAAAAGAAGTAAGAATTGTAGGGATGAGGTAGGAACTTGGGATCCTGGTTCTGGTCAGCTTGAGTTTGGCCTAACTGTGGAGGAAAACGTGCTGAAGGAAGTCAAGGAGGAGTATGGGTGTGAAGGGATTATCCAAGAACAATTACCAGCACATTCGATATTTCGAATTCACGATGGCAGAAAAACACATTGGTTGGCGATTCCCTCCTTTATTTTAGTG
The DNA here is from genome assembly GCA_001816695.1 of Candidatus Woykebacteria bacterium RBG_16_39_9b. GTDB lineage: Bacteria > Patescibacteriota > Microgenomatia > Woykebacterales > RBG-16-39-9b > RBG-16-39-9b. The sequence continues at coordinate 5,618 of MHCR01000014.1, read as the reverse complement.
GACCCCAAAAAAGTGAAAAATAACGACTCTGAAAAGATCGACGAAATTGGATGGTTTACTCTTGATAACTTGCCCACCCCTCTACACACTGGGTTCCACTACACTTTTAGCCACTACAAAGATTATTTTGCAAAATACAAAAATTGACCTATAATTATTGAAACGTAAATTCTCTTGCTAAGGAGAGGGTCATGGCTGGTATATGTTACATAGTCAACCCGGCAACGGGAGATGGACTCGGCAAGAACATACGGGATATTATAGTTGGTCGAGGCGAAGAAGACGTCTATCTCACTGATGAGAGGGGCCATGCAACCGAAATTGCCGCCGCGGCCAGCAGAGACGGTTTTCGGACAATAGTTGTGGTGGGTGGAGATGGTACAATCTTCGAGGTTATCAACGGGGTGGCCAAACTTGACTTCAAGACTTCTCTCGGGATCATCCCTGTCGGTACCGGTAACGATCTTGCCGCTGAACTTGGGCTCAAGAGGTTGAAAGACCTAAAAGACCTGAATAATCTGGACTGGTATCTCAAGGTAGCCAAGGAAGGTGCTTTAGTTTGGATTGACTTGATCAAGGTTGAAGTACCAGAAACAACCTTGTTTGGCGCAAATCAATTTAGCTTCGGTTTTAGCGGGGAGGTGGCTGCTCTCGTCGATCGTTTGGAGCGGCGTTCGCAATGGATGTACATCCGATACGCCCTATTAAACGCTTGGAAGGCAAAGACCTTTCCGTTGAAAGGTTATCATGAAGGAGAGGTTTTAGATGTTTATATTACCAATGGCAAGAGGACAGCCGGTAGTATCAGAATAGCACCAGGTGCAGAAATAACTGATGGAAAGCTTGAGGTTCTGATAATACCAAAAATGTTAATAATTGTTCGATATGCGTCAATAATTTTAGCCCGATTTGGAATGGCGAGGGGGATGCAAGTGGTTGTGGCAAGACAATTAGAGGAAACCGCACAATTTCACCTTTCCAACACAGTACCTGCGCAGATTGATGGAGAGCCTCTGATACTACTGCCCGGTAAACTGAAAGTTTCGGTGGAATCGAGAAGACTTGGTATAGCAGTACCAGAAAAAATGAGGCCTAGATTGGTTTGAACCAACGGGCCTTTTTCTTTTATCTCCACTCACTAAACGGTTTTTTCGCTAATGATTGATTTCTATAGCGAAGGTCCTCTGTAATTTCTTTAACAGCCCAAAGTGGTTTTTCGACTTGCCCATCTTCACTCTTGAGTTCAATTTCGGCTGTAACTAAGCCTTTATTTGCTCCTTTATAAAAATCTATAATCCAATTATCGTTACCCAATTTAAGGAAGGACCTTGCTTTTTCGACTTTGAGATCTGTGAGTTTCATTAATTTTTTGGCGTCACTTAGAGGTATTTTGTATTCAAATTCCTCTCTTGAGATAATGCCAACAGTTTTGATTGTAAGAGTAGAAGCTTTGCCTTGAATTCTAACTCTAACTTCAGGGCTAGCTGATAAGTAGCCTTGGATGATGTTGGCTCCTCTGGAGAGTTTAGGAAGTCGCTTGGGCTCAATTAAGAATTTTCTTTCTATTTCACGTACCATCTTTAGAATTTATTTTAACAAAGAATTAAATTCTTGTTGACTACCATCTTCTCATCTAAGATATTATAAATGATGCTCATAAAAAATTTTGATGAACTGGCTACTTCAAAGTTGAGGAAAGACGCTCTTTTAATCGTTGAAGAAGGTCTTAAAGCGATTGACACGGAAAAGGTTTTAAGTAAACAAATCTCCCTTGAAGGTTCTATTTTTACCATAAGAAACCAAAAACTTGATTTAAATAAGTTTAGAAAAATTTTTATTATCGGAGTTGGAAAAACTTCTTGCGCGGCTGGTAAAGTACTGGAGGAGGTTTTACAAGACAAGATTTCCGGAGGAATTATACTCGATACAAAACCTGGAGATTTAAAACGTATTGAGTGTGTGGTTGGTAGTCATCCACTTCCAAGTCAGACCAATGTAGACGCGACTGCCAAGATAGTTGCCAGGCTTAAGAGTTTAACAAAAGATGACCTAGTTTTGGCCGTTATATCCGGTGGTGGTTCTAGCCTTCTTTGTAATCCCTATAAACTAAGTTGTGATGAAAAGGCGATGATTGAAAGAAGTTTAACCAAAGGCGGTGCTGATATAGTAGAAACCAATATTGTGAGAAAGCATTTGAGCGAGATAAAAGGAGGCTGGTTTGCCGTCCATGCATACCCGGCTACTATTGTTTCCCTAATATTTTCTGATGTTCCCAATGATGATTTGAGTGAAATTGCTTCCGGACCGACTGTTTTGGATAAAACAACAGTAGAAGACGCTCAAAAAATAATGACAAAATATGATGTCCTGAAGTTGTGTAAATTGCCGCATTGCGAACTTAATGAAACACCAAAAGATCTTAAATATTTTGCAAAAGTGACCAATATTTTAATGATGAACAATAAGTTGGCCTTGGAGGCTATGAAAAAACAGGCGCAGTCCCTGGGGTTTAAGGGTAAAATATATGATAATTTCCTACAAGGACAAGCTAAAGATGTGGGTAGAAAATTAATAAACGGGTTGCAGACCAATCAAGTATTAATCGCTGGCGGAGAAACAACTGTTAAAGTGGGAGGAATCGGCACTGGTGGGCGGAATCAAGAATTTGTTTTGGCGGCTATCCCGTTTCTAAATAAAAATCAGGTGATTGTTTCGGTGGCTTCTGACGGTGTTGATAATAGAACAGAATTTGCTGGTGCAATAGCCGATACAGATTCAAAATTTAAATCAAAAAAACTTGGCTTAAAAATCGAAAGTTATCTTGAAAATAATGATTCTTTTTCGTTCTTCAAAGAGATGGGGGATGGGGTAGAAACAGGACCACTTAATTCAAACGTCTCAGATCTTATTTTAGCTTTGAACAAATAAATAGATTAGGGTTATTCGCGCTGGTTTTTTGCTAGATTTTTCTCAGCTTCATACACTATTGAACGGGTTTTTTCGATAGCATCTGGCGAAACAGAAACCGAGGAAATTCCCCAAGAAACAAGCTTTTCAGTGAGCTCTGGGTACACTGAAGGGGCTTGCCCGCAAATCGAAACCAGAGCTCCCCTTTTTCGACAGGTTCTTACTATAGTTTCTAGGGCTTTTAGGACAGCCGGATCTAGCTCATTAAAATCACACTCGACCCTAGCGTTATCTCGATCAACTCCTAAAATTAACATCGTTAAGTCATTAGATCCGATTGATACACCGTCAACTCCTATATCCAAAAACTCGTTAATTAAAAAAACATTGGAGGGAATCTCCGCCATCATTAGAAGTTTAAATGAGGGTGATCGATGCAAACCAGCGGCAGAAACCATTTGTTTAATTTTTTCCATCTCTGACAGTGTTCGAACAAAAGGTATCATTAACCACAGGTTTCTGAAATTAAATTCATTACGAACCCTCTTTACAGAGGCCAGTTCTAGTTCAAAAACTTCGAAATCGGCGGTGTATCGACAAGCACCTCGGAAACCAAGAAGGGGATTTGCTTCTTCAGGCTCAAATTCAGATCCGCCCTTAAGATTCCTATACTCATTAGTTTTGAAATCAGTAGCTCGGTATATTACCGGCCTGGGATTAAAAGAAGCGCAAAATTTCAATAAACCATCAGTAAGTTTATTCACAAAGATTTTCTGTTTTCCGTCTTTAATTAGTTTTTTCGGATGGATTCCAATTTCAGCGATCATAAATTCGGCCCTTAAAAGCCCAACACCATCCACCTTTTTTTCTGACACAGCTTCTGCAAGTTCTGGTTCGGCTAAATTAACAAAAATCTTTGTTGCTGTTTTTAATTCCCTAGTTTCAACAGTGTCTTTTTTTTGTTCATAAAGTAAAACCTTCATTTTTGCCGGTGCCAATGCTCCTTTGTAGATTATTCCGGAGGTTCCACTAACTGTGATAACTGCTCCGTTTCGTAGTTTTTTTGTTGCTCCTTCTGCTCCTACCACAGCAGGAATACCCATTTCTCTAGAAACAATTGCTGCATGTGATGTACGACCACCTCTATCTGTAACTATTGCAACCGCCTTTTTCATTGCCGGAACGTAATCAGGATTGGTCATTGTCGCCACTAAGATATCACCTTGTTTAATCTTTCCTATTTCTTTGGCAGAGCGAAGGATTTTTACTGATCCGACAGCAATTCCCGGAGAAGCAGCTAGACCGGAAAGTATCTTGGGTAGTTCTATCTCAATATGCTCTTTGGAAGTTTTTTCTATTAATTTTATTGTCGTTACAGGCCTTGTTTGAACAATATAAAGCTTATCGTTTTCCAGAGCCCACTCAATATCTTGAGGAAAAAGATAATGATTCTCAATTTTTTTGCCTAGCTTTGCTAATTCGATAATTTTATTATCGTTTAGTTTTTGTTTTTTTCTATATGCTTTGGAAACCGGTATTTCACGCGTTTTTGTACCTATTTTTACTAATTGTTTTGTCTGGTCACCAAGCTCTTTTTTGACGATTTTAAAGGTTTGTTTGTCGACTTCGTAGTGATCAGGATTTACTTTTCCTTGAACTATAGTCTCACCGAGACCGTAAACAGCTTCGATAACTATTTTTCTTTTGTCGTTATTTGTTGGGTCTATAGTAAACATTACACCGGAAACCTCTGATTGAACCATTTTCTGAACCGGAACGGCTATACCAACTTTAAAGTGATCAAAATCATTTTGAACTCTATAAAAAATAGCTCTTGCTTCAAACAAAGAAGCCCAACACTTTTTTATAGCGTCTAACAGCTGTTGATCACCCTTGATATTTAAAAAAGTAGATTGCTGTCCGGCGAAAGAAGCTTGTGGTAAATCCTCAGCAGTTGCGGATGACCGAACAGCCACCAAAGCAGAGCTATCTTTGGAAAGCTTCTTGTAGGAAATAATGATTTCCTTTGCCAGACTGTCAGGTAATTTTGACGCTTCTATAGACTTTTTAATTAAGGAGGACGTTTCATTTAAAAGATTAGAGTTATTAATATCGACTTTTCCAAGAAGAAATTTGATTTTTTCCTTCAGGTTCGAGGCTTCAATAAAGTTGAAATATGCACCTGCGGTAACCGTAAAACCATTTGGTACAGGTAGCCCAGCCCTTGTAAGCTCACCTAAATTTGCGGCTTTACCTCCAACACTATTAGTATCATTCTTATCTATTTGAGAAAACCAAAGTATGGAATTGGGCATATATTAAGGAAATTTTATCACACAATTAGTAACGGGCGATAATTCTAGTCACCAACTTATGTTGGTATCGGTGGATTTAGATTTTCAATGGTGTCTTTATTAATCCAAAATCCGATCGAAAAACTTCTTTAAGATTTTTTCGGCTGTTTCTTTTCCACCCAAACCAAAGGCGAGACCTCCCGCAACTGCAATCATTGCTACTAGACCAGTAAATAATATTCGAATAAGATCTGTTGCCACTCCAAGCTGAGTTAAAGCCGCAAGAAGTGCGAAGATTATGATCGACCAACGCGCCACTTCTCCGACAACCTGATCTGTTGCCACTCCAAGCTGAGTTAAAGCCGCAAGAAGTGCGAAGATTATGATCGACCAACGCGCCACTTCTCCGACAACCTG
>MHCR01000013.1:11240-11365 GCA_001816695.1 Candidatus Woykebacteria bacterium RBG_16_39_9b | reverse complement strand
CCTCGTACCAGCACGTGCGCTGCATGGTACTACTGCTACTCAGAGTACTGAGTGCCATATCGGCCGTCTTCCTCGTGTCTGCCACCACAGCGTCTCTCTCACCCTGAGTTTCTTCGATCGTCACC
>MHCR01000013.1:7743-11150 GCA_001816695.1 Candidatus Woykebacteria bacterium RBG_16_39_9b | reverse complement strand
ACGATGAGGCTGAGAAGTAGCAAGATGCGTTTCATTTGTGGTACCTCCTGTTTGTTCAGACTGTTTTGAGGTCCCACAAACTCTCCCTAAAGGCTTCTATTCAGTTGTAAAACCTCCTCTCACCTCCTGACAACTAAATTAGTCGCCAAACTCCTCCCTAAATGGACGCTTATTTTTACATATTATTATCTCTTTGTCAAATACTCTGGGGTATATTGTGAGAAAAGAAAAGGCCGAGAATTTGGTTTTCCCAGCCTGTCAGTAACGGGTGTGGAGCCCACCAGAGAAAAGGCCTCTAGCGATCAGCTGATCACCCCAACGGAAGGTTTCGGCCCCGAGATAATCATCCACAAAACCTCTTCCCTTGCATCGGTAACGCCAATTACCAAACTCTTCCTTTACGATTTGGTCGAGTCTGGCCTCGGGATGTTCCTCTAGAACGGCTTCTCGAAATTCGAAAAAGTGCTCCTCAAGACCATGTAACCGTTTGAGCAGTATGGATGAGTGAGTGAAGCCATGCCAAACTAGCCGATCACCCAGCGCGATTGCTTCTACCTTCTGGGACCTCCAAGCTCTCCTTCCTCCGAACAGGATTGCCCTGTAACGGAAGGGGTCGCTTGAGTGTTTCAGAAAGTATGTTGTGGTAGAAGCAGAATGGAAAGAGCTTTTTGCTTATTTGTCTCTTTCCGCGCTAAGAGCAAATACTCCCTAAGTTCGTTAGGCGGTACTGGACCTCTCAACTTTCCCCTCCTTTCTAGTGCCTAAATCTTATCACGTCAAGTCAAATTAGCAGATGGGGGTTGAAAGTGCCAAAAACTTGTGCTACTATAATTTTCAACTATGAACAACGGAACACAACAATTCACACCTTTTCAGACGCCTCAAAACCCGCTGCAGGCATATGGTCGAACCCTTACTTCTCTAGCCCGCGACGGTAAATTAGATCCTGTAATTGGCCGCGACGGTGAAATTCGTCGAGTAATGCAAATTCTCTCCAGAAGAACTAAAAATAACCCCGTTTTGGTTGGTGAAGCAGGAGTCGGCAAGACGGCCATAGTCGAAGGTCTTGCCCAAAGAATGATTTCCGGTGACGTACCAGACACCTTGAAAAATAAAGACCTAATTCAACTAGACATGACCGCACTAGTGGCTGGTGCGGCTTTTCGCGGGGAGTTTGAAGAAAGGCTAAAAGCAGTTTTGAAGAAAGTTACCGAATCCGAGGGCAAATACATTTTGTTTATTGATGAGCTCCACACAGTTGTTGGAGCAGGCAAAGCCGAAGGGGCGGCAGATGCAGCCAATATCCTCAAACCCGCTCTTGCTCGTGGAGAGCTTCATATGATCGGTGCTACAACTAGCAAGGAATATCGCGAATATATCGAAAAAGATCCAGCTTTTGAACGAAGGTTCCAGCCAGTTTACGTGGATCAACCTAGTATTGAAGATACTGTTGCGATTTTACGCGGTCTCAAAGAGCGCTACGAAGTTCACCACGGGGTAAGAATTACTGACGCGGCTATCATAGCCGCAGCTACTCTATCCGCTCGTTATATATCTGGTCGTTTTCTCCCTGACAAAGCGGTAGATCTAATTGATGAGGCTACCGCCTCGCTGAAAATGGAGGTCGAAAGTATGCCTGCAGAACTAGACGAACTTAAAAGAAACGTGCTGCAACTCGAAATAGAGCAACAGGCACTCAAAAAAGAAAAAGATCCTGCAAGTAAAGAGCGTCTGATTAAGATTGAATTTGGGCTAAAAGGTAAGAAAAACAAATTCAATATTCTGGAAGCGCAGTGGAAAAAGGAAAAAGAGGCCATCAGTAAACTGCAATCTTTAAATTCTGAAATTGAAAAAAGTAAAATCACCCTTGAGCAGGCCGAACGTAGCGCAGATTTAAATCGCGCAGCTGAAATAAAATATGGCAAGATCCCAGAACTAGAAAGATCCGTAAAAGAGGCAAATAAAAATCTTCTTTCAATTACAGAAGGTAAATCTGCCCTACTTCGAGAAGAAGTAACCAGCGAAGATATCGGCAAAGTAGTATCACGCTGGACAGGTATTCCGGTAGAAAGGCTTCTTGAAGGAGAAGCGGCAAAATTATCCAAAATGGAGGAAGAGATCCATAAACGATTAATCAACCAAAACGAGGCTGTCACAGCAGTTGCCAACGCGATTCGCCGCCACCGCGCAGGAATCAGCGAAGAAACTAAACCCATTGGTTCTTTTATCTTCCTTGGTCCTACTGGAGTTGGTAAGACAGAACTCGCAAAAAGTTTGGCAGATTTTCTATTTAATGATGAGGCGGCCATGGTTCGCGTCGACATGAGCGAATACACCGAAAGACACACTGTCGCCAGGCTTATCGGCGCGCCACCAGGTTACATTGGTTTTGATGAAGGCGGTCAATTGACCGAAGCCGTGAGACGCAGACCATATGGCGTTGTTCTTTTTGACGAAATCGAAAAAGCCCACCATGAGGTGTTTAATCTCTTACTTCAAGTTCTTGACGATGGTAGATTAACTGACGGAAGAGGCCGCACGGTTGACTTTCGAAATACAGTTATTATCATGACTAGCAATTTAGGTAGTGAAATTATTCAAAAATACGAAGGCAAAACCCCCGGAGTTATGAAAGAAGAACTAATGGGTCTGGTAAGACATGCTTTTCGCCCGGAATTCTTGAACAGAATCGATGAAATTGTAATATTTAACCAGCTTAGAGAAGCTGAAATCAAGCAGATTACAAAGCTGCAATTAGATAAGGTAGTAAATCGTTTTAAAGAAAAACATATTACTCTAAAAATAGATAATAACGTTGCCTCTCAATTTGCCAAAGAAGGTTTTGATCCTGTTTGGGGCGCAAGACCACTAAAGCGGGTAATTCAAAACCGCTTACTGGACGAATTAGCTTTACAAATAGTTGAGGGTAAAATAAAGGGCGGCGATAGTGTTTTCGTCACCCTTAAAGACGGCAGGATTGTATTTAAGGTCATTTAACCACGTAAATCTTCAGTACGTTACCCGGTTTTTTCACCGCGTAACAATTGATGCTACCCACTTTGAAGTCGTACTGAAGATTTTCTTCTAGCCGACCCCAGGGGATCTGGATAGTACCATCAGGGTCGACCTTAATCCTGACGGCGTCTGATTTACTGCTCATCGCTCACTCCTTTCAGGCTGAAGGATTAAGGCTTTCTAGCCCCTAATCTATCTATTACCCAATAGAAAAGTGTCAGTATCACCGCCCCAAATATCACCAATGCACCGTAAACAGGCGTTGAGCCCAGTGAAAGTACTCCCACTAAAACAAGGGCTATGCCAAGAATCGTGAAGACAATTCGTTCTCGCCACGATCCTCTTCTACGAATTCTATTATTACCTCTACCCCCATTCATCTCCTCATCCTT
>MHCR01000013.1:6700-7700 GCA_001816695.1 Candidatus Woykebacteria bacterium RBG_16_39_9b | reverse complement strand
GCGTGAATGTACCTTACCACTACTTGCTCCAAAGGTAGACCCTTACTCTGAAGGGTTCTGATTAACGACGCTTGATCTCTCTTGTTGGTCGCGACTACTTGACCTTGATAGACCGCAACCCAGCAGCGTGGGTACTGACCTTGGAGTTCCCGGTAATGACTGCTGGTCCATTCACAGTCCACTCTGAATTGCTCCATTGATAGTACTTCCTCGCGACCCGCCAAAGAAGTCCATATCCTAGAAGGATCTTCTTCCGCTGATGATTCATCCCGGTCACTATCAGTTGGCATGAGCTAGAACCCCTTCCGGAAATACGTCCCGCTTTTTGATAGGTTGATATGAGAACGGATCAGCCTCAAAATCGAACTCGCTGGCTGGAACTAGTTCGTATCCTAACTCGTCCGGGTTCTCAACCAATCTCCATCGAACCTTTCCGGGTGGGAAGATGACTGAAACGACTTCCAGGAAGAAGAGAAACCGCTCGTGCACCCTACGCCGCTCCTCCATGATGAGCAGGATCGGCAACCCAATCGCTATGTCCAAAAGGGTCGGCATGATTATCACCACCTTTGAAATTGCCAACCGTGTTCTCCCTTACTTGATTCAAAAGTAGCACTATGGGTTGGGATTGTCAATTATTGGTAAAAGAAAGGCCGGTCACACGTAAGCATAAACCGGCTTTGATGGGCAGAACTGAGTTGCAGATTATCTGGGTCCTATATTGGGTAATCCGGCCCAACTTCTTCGGAGCTGATGACCAGATAAAGACCCCCTAACACAGGCATGAGTAGCGCCGCTATTATCAGCATCTTTTCAACGCCACTGAGTCTCTTTTCCTCTTTTCTCATCACTCCTCCTAAATCTCCAGACGAACGAGGGCGTACATGCCCCGGCTCGGTGTCTCCAAAGGTAAGTCGATTGGGTACCCCCTTTTCTGGAGAACCCGGACTTTGGACTGAAACGTTTGTTCGGCCTTCAGAAGTAGATCCATTGGATCATC
>MHCR01000013.1:6404-6674 GCA_001816695.1 Candidatus Woykebacteria bacterium RBG_16_39_9b | reverse complement strand
GTATTGGCCTTCGAGACGGATCACCGTTGGGCTTGTTGATCTGAATCCTCACAGGCACTCGCTTCAACGCCAAGTGGTCCCTCCTTCTCCGTTTGGATTTTGTGGCTTATTATAAACCTTGCAAGCAAGCCTTTCAAGATTCTGCCTAAAGAAAACTGGTTTCACCCACCAAGGTATAAAACCAGTTCATTCGGTCTGATCCTCACCACTCCTTTTTTCTCTCATCCCTTCCGCCACCAACCAAGCGATAATTTCAAGGTCAAGGCACTC
>MHCR01000013.1:1442-6284 GCA_001816695.1 Candidatus Woykebacteria bacterium RBG_16_39_9b | reverse complement strand
CGGCTCTGTGGTATCTAGAAGCTTAACAAGCCTTTCTCCAATCTTGGGGTCGCCGAAAATAGTGTTGACAAACGCCACCACCTGGCTCCTTTCTCCTCCCTAAAGCAGGGGGATTTTATCATTTAACTATCAAACTAACAAGTAAGTGGAATTTATTGTGTTGTAGCTTGAACAAGATTCATCATTAAACCAGCAACAGTCATCGGCCCTACCCCACCAGGAACCGGACTGATAAAACTTGCAACCCTTTTAACTTCTTCAAAATCCACATCTCCTACCAATTTCTTAGTCCCACGAATTCTTGTTGTCCCTACGTCTACTACTATGGCTCCGGTTTTGACCATATCGGCGCGGATTAGTTTTGGCACACCGGCAGCTGCAATTAAGATGTCTGCAACCAACGTCTTACCCTTTAAATTGCGGGTTTTTTTATGACAAACAGCAACCGTCGCATTTTCTTCAAGCAGCAACAAGGCGATAGGTAAACCGGTTAGCTTACTTCTACCCACAACAGTAGCGTCCTTCCCTTCTATTTTTATTTTGTACCGCTTCAAAAGTTCAATAACACCTTTTGCGGTTGTTGAATAAAAGTTTGAGGCTGGATTAAGACCATCGACATCTTTTTCGGTAGCGATAATTTTATCAATTTTTTCTTCGTTAATGTGTTTTGGCAGAGGTTTTTGAATAACTATTCCTCGAACTTTTGAATCGTTATTCAGCTTCTTAATTAGACCCTCCAACTCAACTTGCTTCACAAAAGAAGGTTTTTTTATTAACCGAAATTCTGCACCAATTTTGGCTGCTGCTTTTTCTTTTTCTCTAACATAAATAGTGGATGCAGGATCGTTTCCAACTAAAATTATCGAAAGAGTTGGTTTTTCTTTTAATTTTGCTAGTTTTTCTTTCGCTTCTTCTAGGATTTGATCACGAATGGCCCGACCATCTAATATTTCAGCACTCATTTTATTTCCAACCCCTTAATAAAAACTTGTTTAAAAGAAGCTAATTTCTGATTAATATTAAGAAAGTTTTTTATAGTTGAAAATCTTTCTTTTAATATCTGTGTTTGTGTTTTTTTAAGTTTATTTAACCGTATGGCTGATCTATAAACTTTGATAAGCTCCTCAGCTTGTTTTTTTGCTGTTAAATTTGTGCTTGCGAAATTCTTAGAATTCTCACTAAATTTACTTATTAGTTTCATATCCTTTAACAATCTAATTACTTGAGTGCTAAAATCTTCTACTGTATTTTTAGTCACCAATCCATTATATCTTTTAGCTACTATGCCTTCAAAGGCTGGATCATCAATAACGACGCAAGGGACTCCACTAGCCAAAGCTTCAGAGACCACAAGACCTTGAGTCTCTGTTGTTGAAGCAAACACAAATAAATCGGCGTCGGCATAGACCCTGGGAATATCTTCCCTTCCAATAAAACCTGCGAAAACAACCTCTTTTTTTAAACTCAATTTCTTAGTTAGTTTTTCCAAATTATTTCTTTCTGGCCCATCACCCACAATAACCAACTTCACGTTTTTTATTTCCTTAGTTATTTGCTGAAAGCTTTCAATTAAAAAATCGACGCTTTTTTCTTTCCCTAAACGCCCCACATAAAGAAGTATTTTGTCTTGATCTAGGATGTTAAATTTATTCCTTAAAAAACCTTTCTTCGTATTTTTAAATCGTGAAATTTCTATTCCTCCTGGTATTACATAGATTGGTTTTCTTACACTATAACTCTCCAGCTCTTTTTTAACCCTTTGAGTAGGAGCGATGATAGCTGAGCATAAGTTGCAGAAAACTCTTGATGCGACCTCCATCATTTTAGGAGTTAAAATTTTTCCCTTGAGAATATAATGAGTGTAGCGGTTCCACAAGGTATGATATGTAAAAACGTAAGGGATGTTTTTCCGTCGGGCAATTTCAAAACCTAAAAAGGCAACTGGACCACCGGCATGCCCATGGATTATATCAAAATCGATTTTTGAAGCCTCTCTAAAATCCCTCTCTGGTACAGGAACTGCCATCCTAAACTCTGGGTTTTTATAAACTCGCACAGACCGAAGCCGAAAGATTCTTGGGTTTTTATCTGTGAAGTTTGGATGTTTTGGTGCAACTATATAAACTATATGGCCAAGATTTTCTAACGCCTTCGCTGAAGTAGCCACATTTTCTGCTACACCGTTTGGTTCAGGTAAGTATCCGTCTGTAAAGAAACCGATTTTCATTTAGCCCCCAAAACACTATTATATAATAATATCAATCTATCCGCTAATATATCAAAAGAAAACTTACTGGATAGGATCCTGCTGTCTTTTTTTGCGTGGTGATAATAATCTTTATCTACCAAAAGTTTCTTAATTATCATCGTAAACGACTCAACAGTATCACCTGGTAGATATCCATTCTTGTATAAAAGTTTATATTCTTTTATGTCTCTTAACACTAAGGGTAGGCTGCAAGAAGCAGCTTCAATAATAGCCATTGGGGCATTTTCTTGATATGAAGGAAAGAAGAAAGCATTTGCAGCATTGTATATTTTTGGCATTTCATTGTATGAAAAAGATCCAGGCATTAAAAAGTTGCCTGGTTTATTTTTTAAAATCTTGTTCATTTCTTTATCACCTACGGTGAGTTGTTTAAAAGGTTTCCCTCCAACCCAAACAAACTTAATTGATTTTAGTTTACTCGCCATTATTGCAAAATCTTCTATCCCTTTCCTCGGTTGGATTTGTCCAACCCCAATTACAACAAAATCTTCTGGTTTTAACCCCAGCAATTTTCTCCCTTCGGTTTTTAATTTTATGTCTTCTTTAAAAAGATTGGCGTCAACTGGATTTGGCAGAATTTCTACTGGCCTGCTAACACCAATTTCTTGCAATCTCGTCTTAACTAATGGCGCTACAGCTAAAACTAAATTCGCTCTGTTATAAAAAAATCTCAAGTATTCCCTCGCCTCAAATTGCCAATATTTAGCTGCCACTAAACTACCAATAAAAGATTCAGGGATTAGATGGGCGCTAACAATTTTTTTCTTGGTTGATAAAAGTTTTATCAAAGCATAAGGCCCAATTGTATGAATGTGAGTTATATCAGCTTTTTTATTAGAATTAATTAGTACATCTATTCCTGCTTGCTTTAACATCTCAACAGTATTCAAAAATGCAGTGTGTACTCCGTGTCCCTTCGGGAAAAAAATAGATTCAGAAATTACATTCACAATCATAGTTTTTGGCAAATTGGGCAGAAGTGAGTCCCACGGCCCCCTACTCGTATTTTACGAATCAGTGTATTGCACCTGGGACAAGGTTCCCCATCTTTTCTGAAAACTTTCAAATTCTGCTCATGTTGTCCAGGCAATCCAAAAAAATCCACATATGTATCAACGCTTGTACCTCTATCTTTAATACCAGACTTTAATGCTTCTTGGATACACTCGAACAGTTCTTTGGTTTCTTGGTCACTCAATGTATTAGCTGCTCTTAGTGGGTGAATCTTTGCGCACCAAAGGCTTTCATCGGCATAAATATTGCCAACTCCGGCGATCACCGCTTGATCCATCATCAAAGGTTTAATAGGGGCCTTTTTATTAGTGAGAATTTTTTTAAAATTCTCAACCGTAAAGTCTTGCGTGAAAGGTTCAATTCCAAATTCAGAAAGCAATTTATCTAATTCTCCTTCATCACGCAAAACCTTCATCCAACCAAATTTTCTCATGTCAGCGAAACGAAGCTCTTTACCTCTGTCAAGCTTAAGTATGATATGAGTAAATTTATCCTCAGAATCGTTTTGGCTCCTATAAAGAATTCTACCGGTCAGCTTAAGATGCATTAGAAGGCGGGTTCCATCGTCCAGACGAAAGATTAATAGCTTTGCACGACGAGAAACACTTTTGAATTTTTTACCGATAACAGCTTTTTCGAACTCCTCTTGTGATGGTTTTAATTGCTTAGGCCAATCAGTCCAAACACTCTCTATTTTGTGACCAATCAAATTGGTTTTTATATCTCTTTTGATTGTCTCAACTTCTGGTAATTCAGGCATATTTAAACCTTTTTGGCGAAGAATTGTAGCCAATTATTACGTTCTGTCTGAGCGTATATGGTTTCAATTAGTTGAAATTTACCTTCTTCTAAAAGTTTCTTAAACTCATCTTCCTTGTAGAAAGCAAAGAAGCGAGAGGCGCCAAAACCTTCATCATAAACATCTCGCTCACCTTTCCCTTCTTTCAAAGCAACGTACATTATACCTTCTTTCTTTAGAATCTCACGTAGCTTGACCAAAACCTCTCTAATTTTGTCCTTTTTTATGTGCAAAAGCGATGCTCTTGCGTAAACACCATCGAAATGTTCTGGAGGAAAGTTCAAGTCCAAAATATCCATTGTGAGGAAGGTGGCTTCTGGAACCTGTTTCTTTGCCTCTTCGATCATTTTCTCGGCAAAATCAATTCCCGTCACCTCTAAACCAGCTTTGCTTAGGGTCTTGGATTGTATCCCCGAACCACAGCCTAGATCCAATACTTTTCCTCTGCCAACTAATTTAATAAATTTCTGCAGCTCTTTATCACCCCAGTCTGTTTGACTCCACCTCGGCGCCAGATTGTTATAAACTTCTTTTAAACTTTCCATCTTTTAACTTATTATTTACCACTTATAACTTTAGGAGCGCCAGCGACGCAGAACGCCTTAGCGATCTATGACTTAGAACAACGATAGTTGTTCTTTCGGCTGGCAAGTTGGGCAGAAGTGAGTTCGCCTCCCCTTTATTTCTGTGTAGGTGATCTTTGTCCCACATTTTTTACAAGGCTTTCCTGTCTTTCCATAAACTAGCAAATGAAATTGAT
>MHCR01000013.1:935-1139 GCA_001816695.1 Candidatus Woykebacteria bacterium RBG_16_39_9b | reverse complement strand
ATCTTCCACTAAAAATATCTCGCCAAAATCGTTTCTGTCAGTGAAGCGTATCTCTCTACCATCGTCTAATACTAATATTATTCTTGTGTTTTGATCCGAAGTAGTCGAACTTTTCCTAATCAAAATTTGTCCGGTCATTTTCAAGTGAATTACCAAAATTTTCCCGCCGGAGAGGTGAAAGTAAAGATATTTAGCCCTTCTCTC
>MHCR01000013.1:614-920 GCA_001816695.1 Candidatus Woykebacteria bacterium RBG_16_39_9b | reverse complement strand
TTCTCCAGTTATCAAATCGGCCAAATTTTGCTTAAATTTATATTTGAGCTTTTCACCACTGTCTGTATAAGAAACTTCTATGATTTGGGATCCAATAACCTTTTTTAGAAGATCGTTCTTAATTGTCTCGACTTCAGGAAGTTCTGGCATTTGCAATATTTTATCACGCTTCCACTTTCTTCATCTGTCCCCAGTTTTTACCAGATTTGAGCTCAACCGCCAGTGGAACCGAAAGAGGTATTGAATTCTCCATAACGCTTTTAACCATTGGAGCAATCTTTTTTTGTTCGCTTTCTGGAACTTCAA
>MHCR01000013.1:0-474 GCA_001816695.1 Candidatus Woykebacteria bacterium RBG_16_39_9b | reverse complement strand
CCTAGCTTGCGAACCGTTTGATTGTTGCTTCGAAGTTCCAGAACATAGCGTTTGAAGCCTCCCAACGTTTCTACAAACCCTTTTTCGTAAGCTTCCAGCAGTATCGCACTTATCCATTCTTTTACGCCTGGAAAGCGCTCGAAGTAGCGTTCAATTATTTCTTTGGCTTCTGCGGGGGTTATTTTAAGTTGAGTGGAGAGTCCAAACGGAGAAATTCCATACATTATGCCGAAATTAATTATTTTTGCGATACGGCGATCCTCTTTCGTTACTTTGCTCTCTTTTTTACCTAAAACTGCTGCTGCTGCCTGGGTGTGAATATCCTCCCCTTCTTCAAAAATACGCTTCAGCTCCCTATCACCGCTCATATGTGCCATTACCCTAAGTTCAATTTGGTTATAATCAGCAGATAAAAGTGTTGACTCTTCTGGCGCAATAAAAGCACTACGAATTTTTTCTCCCCAAAGTCCTTTT
>MHCR01000012.1:6869-8545 GCA_001816695.1 Candidatus Woykebacteria bacterium RBG_16_39_9b | reverse complement strand
TGGAGGAGAGGTAAATTTTGCGTTTCTAAGATATTTTGTGTTAGCAACCAAAACTAAATTGCTCAATTCGATCGGAATTCCTTTGTATTCGCTGTTTAATAATAACTGTTCCGTAACTGGGTAGAATACTTTCTCATATTCTTCCTTTGAATAAACCGATCGGGGAACCGACGACAAAGATCCCCTAAAAAGGGGAAACCAACTTGAATTAAACCAGAAAATATCCGGTCCGTCTTTGCTATTTATTTTATTTTTCAGAAGCGAAAAATAATCCTCCTTAAATTTCCTTGAGTATGTAACACTGATATTAGGGTTTATTTTTTGAAAATCATCTAAAACTGGTTTTATCACCTCTTCTTCCCATAAACCCCAATAAACTATTTCTGTCTTTTGATTTGCGGTTTTTAAAAAAGGTAGCTGGCCACGAAAAAGTAAAAACCCGAAAATAACAATAATCGGGAGTGCTGC
Organism: Candidatus Woykebacteria bacterium RBG_16_39_9b; assembly: GCA_001816695.1. Classification (GTDB taxonomy): domain Bacteria; phylum Patescibacteriota; class Microgenomatia; order Woykebacterales; family RBG-16-39-9b; genus RBG-16-39-9b. Next base: position 8,077 of record MHCR01000012.1, on the reverse strand, counting down.
AACAATTAATATCGTAATAATTAAATTTAATCGATTCAGCATAGATGTTTTGAAGCTATTTTAATATCTCTCTCAAATATTTTCTAATTTCACCAGCAAATTCTGGGTGACTTAATGTAAAGTCTATAACCGCTTTCAAATAACCCATCTTATCTCCCGTATCGTAATATTTAGCATTTTGAATCTCGACTGTATAAACCTTCTCGTCTTGGATTTGTTGAGAAACCGCCTCTGGAAGCCAAAGTTCCCCACCTTTTCCGGGTTTTAAATTCTCTAAATACTTGAAAATAGAATTAGTAAAAATATACGCTCCATGAGTCGCCAAATTAGAAGGTGCTTTTTCCGGGTCTGGTTTTTCAACAATTTCTAAAATTCGATAAATATTTCCGCTAACAGGTTCGATTTTAGAAATGCCATACTTGGAAAGGTCTTCTTTTCTCTCAATTTTAACCCCACTTATAATAGTACTTTCGTATTTATTAAAAGCATCGATAAGCTGTCTTAGTCTCGGTGGTTGAGAATAAATAAACTCATCTCCCCAGAGGACAGCAAATGGTTCATCTCCTAGTAGAGGTTTGGCTGTTAAAACCGGCCCTGCATTACCATAGGGACCTTTTTGTCTGATGTAAATAAAATTAGCTAAATTGGCGATTCTTCTTATTTCTTCTAATTGCTCCTCTTTACCAGCCTTTTCCAAGAAATTTTCAAGATCATAGCTTCGGTCGAAATGATCCTCTATTGCCCTTTTACTAGGTCCGGTAACAATAATAATATCTTCTATACCGGACGCCACTGCTTCTTCCACAACATATTGAATTACCGGTTTATCCACCACCGGTAGCATCTCTTTAGGCATTGCTTTAGTCTGCGGTAAGAAGCGGGTTCCAAAACCGGCGGCCGGTATCACCGCCTTTGTGATTTTTTTCATAAATCTTTTTTATCGGGTAAATTAATGGTATCATAAAGGAAGCTAACTAGTAAACTAATGCCGCGTATAAAAACAACATTGAAAAATGTTTTAATTTCAAGAAAATTTATTGTCCAGACTTTCCTAATAACACTAATTCCCATCGGTATCATCTTGTTCTTTGCAGTTCTATTTAGTAACAGAATCTATCCAAGAATAACCGTGGCTGGTATATCTGTTGGAGGTAAGACTTATAACGAGACTTATACACTTATCTCCAATAAATTAAAGGAAGCGGAAT
>MHCR01000012.1:0-6853 GCA_001816695.1 Candidatus Woykebacteria bacterium RBG_16_39_9b | reverse complement strand
GGTTTACAGATTGCTCTTGCCTCAAATGACATAGGACTAACATATGATGTAGAAAAAACCGTTAGAAGTGTATTCGGTTTTGGCAGAACTAAAAATTGGCTTAACGATATTCCTACTATAATTAAAACTCTTGCGGTGGGAGAAAGAATTGCACCAAAGATAGACTACAACGAATCTAAATTAGATTCATTCGTGGAAGAAATTTCCAATTCTAAAGATCAACCGGCGGTGGATTCCACTATCAAATTAAACAAAGGAAAGCTCCAAATAAGTCCGTCTAAAACAGGCTTAGTGATTGATCAAGGTGAGTTGAAAAAAGATTTAATTTCAACATTTACAACATTAAACACAAAATCGGTGAGTTTAAAAAAAGTTACTGCCACACCAATTGTAACTGAAGAAGCCTCCCAAGAGGCACTAAAAACTACACAATCTTTACTGACAGCACCAATAATACTGTCTGGTGCTGGGCAATCATGGAAGATTGATTTCAAGAGGCAATTTGATTTCCTTTCATTTACTACCAACCAAGAGGAACCAACACCGCTGGTTAATGTTGAAGGAAAGAGTCTTTCCTTTCAAATTCGATCTGTTGAGGCGGAATCTAAGCCGGACGCCCGAAGATTAATAGTGACCTTTAATTCAACCAAGGTCGGAAAATTTCTAAACGTCATTGCAAAAGATGTCGATCAGGAAGCAGTCAATGCTCGTTTTGAATTTTCGGGCAGTAGAGTGGTTAGCTTTGTTCCTCACCAAATTGGTCGGAAATTGGACAAAAATGCCTCATTATTGGCTTTGCAAAAAGCAATCAATGTTGGTACAAAAAAAATTAACTTACCAATAAAAACAGCTGAGCCGGAGATTACCACTGAGAAAGTAAATAATTTAGGTCTAAAGGAGCTTCTTGGCAGAGGTGAATCAAAATTCGCCGGTTCAATAGCCAACAGGATTCATAATATTAACCTGGGTAGTTCCCGCCTTCACGGCGTGCTTATCGCCCCGGGAGAGGTTTTTTCCATGTATAAAGCCGTCGGAGACGTGGAAAATTCTACAGGTTACCGCGAAGCTTACATTATCCAAAATGGCAGAACTATTATTGGGGTTGGCGGGGGGATGTGCCAAGTTTCGACTACATTATTTAGAACTGCCTTGAAAGCAGGGCTCCCAATTATTGAACGTCATCCTCACGCTTACAGAGTTGGGTACTACGAACAGAATTCTGCAGCTGGACTTGATGCTTCTGTATATTTTCCTAGCGCCGATTTAAAATTTAAAAACGACACCGGCCATTACCTTCTAATTCAGCGTGAGATAAACTTAAGTAAATCCACACTGGCATTTGAAATTTACGGAACGGATGACGGGCGAGTAGTAAAAATGACGAATCCTTCCGTAACAAATATTACCCCACCTCCTAAAGCTCTGTATCAGAAGGATTCGACGTTAGCCAAGGGTGTGGTTAAGCAAGTAGATTTTGCCGCTTGGGGTGCGGATGCTTTTTTCAAAAGAACAGTAACACGCGATGGAAAAATATTGTATAATGATACTTTCTACACTCATTATCAACCTTGGAGGGCTGTTTACTTAGTCGGGACGAAGGTAGGTTAACATGGTGAAAAATCCGTATCAACGAGTTGGAATTTTCGTTGATGTACAAAATCTCTATTATTCAGCAAAGAATCTTTATTCTTCTAGAGTCAACTTCGCTAAAATTCTAGAGCAAGCAGTCTCAGGCCGTCAGCTTATTAGAGCAATTGCCTACGTTGTAAAGGCAGAAGAACCACTGGAACAGACTTTTTTTGACGCGCTAGAGAAAGCCGGATTTGAAGTAAAGATAAAGGAATTGCAAATATTCCCTGGTGGAGCTAAAAAAGCAGATTGGGATGTCGGTATCGTAATTGATATGATTCGACTTTCACCCAAGATTGATGCGATTGTTTTAGTCTCAGGCGATGGTGACTATACGTCAGCTGTAGAATTTCTAAAAAACCAAGGCCACCGTGTCGAAGTAATGGCATTTGGAAAAAGTACTTCTTCAAAACTAATCGCTGAAGCAGATGAGTTTATTGACTTAGACGTAGACCACAGGCAATATTTGCTGTCCACAAAGCCACTCAAAAAAGTTCCCGGCTATGAAGGATGAAAAGAAAGGGCGAAGTGAGAGCCGTGGATCATCTTCGCCAACTTAAGCCTCACAACGTGAAGGCGCTAATCTGAATTCGCTTCTGGGTGGCGCATCAACCAACCATCCAAACCACACCCACGGAAAGTCCGGATAAGCTGGCCTTGTTGACACCGGTGGAACCCAAACACCCCAAGCCTAAGCTGGACTTTTCAGGTCCCACCTAAGCCGGTTTGACTGCCCATATTCCTAGCTGATTCGGAGATTATTTCGGAGTGTTAACCCCAAGTGCAGGCTTACGCATCTGCACAACCTCTCTCTTCAGCCGGCTAGGAGGGCTTCAGACATCCAAATGCACCTCCTGTGTCTTGGACAGTACCGCAATTTCTTACTACCACACGAGCCGGCTTTTGTCAATTTGTTAAATCTTTATTTTACATGTCCAACAGCGTAAAATTTACTTATGAAAATCCTAGGAATTGAAACAAGTTGTGACGAAACAGCGGCTGCAGTAGTGGAAGATGGAACAAAACTACTATCCAATATTGTTTCCTCCTCCCTCTCTCTACACTCAAAAACCGGTGGTGTTATTCCCGAAATCGCTGCTAGAGAACAAAATAAAGCTATGATCCCAGTGTTGGAGGAAACTTTAAAAACACTAGACGGTGAAAACGTAGATGCTATAGCAGTAACTTTTGGGCCTGGATTAATTGGATCTCTACTAGTAGGTGTGGAAACAGCAAAAACCCTCTCTTTTGTCTGGAATAAACCTCTAATACCTGTAAATCATTTGATTGGTCACATCTATGCCTCTCGTCTAGAATCACCTGTACTCCCTAAATTCCCCTTGGTCGCTCTAATTGTTTCTGGAGGTCATACAGAGCTTCTCCATGTTCAAGATCATGGAAAATTTGAACATTTGGGTGGCACGCGTGACGACGCAGCTGGAGAAGCCTTCGATAAAGCTGCTCGTATTTTGGGCCTTGGGTATCCTGGCGGCCCGCTAATTGAGGAGAAGGCTAGAAACGGAAATTCCAGAACATATAATTTACCCCGACCGATGATCAACACAACTGACTATGATTTTTCCTACTCTGGTTTAAAAACGGCTCTACTAGAATTGGTGAGCAGATTAAACCAAAATTCCGCAAATCATAAGCTTAGCCCTGATGAAATTTGCAACGTTGCTGCTAGTTTTCAAGAAGCAGTCGTCGATTCTCTGGTATCAAAAACGATACGAGCCGCCAAAAACGCCAATGTTAAAACAATCGTGCTAGGTGGTGGGGTTGCAGCCAATACGAAACTGAAAGAAAAATTGAGATCTTCCTTCAGTGGCAATGTCTGTACCCCAGAACCAAAGTTTGCAGTTGACAACGCAGCTATGATTGCTTCTGCTGCATTTTTCAATTTTAAGCCTGTCTCTTGGAGGAAAGTTTTCGCAGACGCTTCAATTTTATTTTAGACGGGTTTCAACAGTTCCTTGAGATATTTTTTGATCGCTATTAATGATTCGGGGTTTGACTCTTCGTAGACTAAATGATTTTCGCCCGACAAAGGTATTTGGGTGCTATTTATCTCATATTCAAAAAGGTCCTTATTCATAATAAAGCCTTTTTTTTCACCGCGCGTAACTTCAAAATTTTGTTTGCTAACTCTCTCAAGAGCAAGTTCCTTGGGTATATAAATGTAAATTAACACGTAGGTTCCCCCCATCTTCTCAATTCGATTTTTAATTAAATTTCTATCAGATTTTTTCTTGATACTAGAATCGTAGATACAATTGACTCCGCTTTGAACAAGCTTTTCCATCGTCTTAACAGCTAGTTGAAAGGTTTCAGTTTGTGCTTTTTCAAAAAAAGTGGCACGAGGAGCAAGAAAGCGAATCATATATTCTTCTGATAAAATAACTAACGGTAGGCTGGAAGATAAAGTCTGGGAAAAAGTTGTTTTTCCCGATGATGGAATACCAACAAGTATAATTACAAGCGGTTTCTTAAATCTTTCCTTTGAAAGTTTGAGAGTTCTAATATTATCTTCCGATAATGTTTCTAAGTTAAGAAGGCCTTTCATTAAACTCTAGTCTACCAAAGTAAGTTTGCGCCTGCTAGTGTGCAACGCTATAATATTTGAAGATTATGGATAAAATATATAATCACCAAGAAACTGAAAGAAAATGGTATTCATTTTGGGAGCAGAAGGGCTATTTTAGCCCTAAAAGAATACCTAAGAAGAAACCTTTTACTATCATAATGCCGCCCCCCAACGCTAATGGCGAACTTCACATTGGTCACGCAACTTTCATTGCGATTGAAGATATTCTAGTCCGTTATCACAGAATGCATGGCGTACCAACACTTTGGTTACCGGGTGCTGACCATGCAGGAATTTTAACTCAAGTGGTTTATGAAAGAGAGCTCGAACAGGAAGGTAAAAATCGATTTGATCTTGGCCGCGACGAATTTTTTAAACAAACATATGAATTTACCATGAAGAATAAGAAACATATGGAGGATCAGCTCAAGGCTCTTGGAGCCTCGTGTGATTGGACTAGGGAAAAATTTACGCTAGACCCTGAAATTACTACGGCAGTTTATACCACATTTAAGAAACTGTACGACGATGGTTTAATCTATCGAGGAGAACGCATTATTAATTGGTGTACTCGTTGTGGCACTGCTCTATCTGACCTGGAGGTAGAGCATGAAGAAAGAAATGGCAAGCTATGGTTTATAAAATATCCAATAAAACATCCTAATGCAAAAATTAAACAGCAAGAATTTATCACTGTTGCAACCACAAGACCAGAAACGATGCTTGGTGACACAGGGATAGCTGTTAATCCAAACGATGTTCGCTACAAAAACCTTGTCGGTAAAACGGCTCTCCTACCTTTGATGAATCGATCAATTCCAATAATTACTGACAGTGCAGTGAGCCCAAAGTTTGGGACTGGAGCAGTTAAAGTAACACCAGCCCACGACCCGATAGATTTTGAAATAGGAAAAAGGCACAAACTCAAAACTATTTCAATTGTTCAAGAGGACGGTCGCTTGTCAGCTGCTGCTGGAGTTTTTTCGGGTTTGGATGTAAGCTCCGCGCGGAATAAGGTATTAGATGAGTTGGGAAAACAAGATTTACTCCAAAAGACGGCATTCTATAAATATTCGCTGGGCATTTGTGAAAGATGTCGTACCACCGTTGAGCCGCTTATATCCAAACAATGGTTTATAAAAATTGAGTCCCTCGCTAAGCCTGCGTTGGTTGCGGTTAAGCAAGGAAGCATCAAAATTCTCCCGAAACGGTTTGAGAAGATTTACTTCAATTGGCTTGAAAATATTCGCGATTGGTGTATAAGCCGGCAAATTTGGTGGGGACATCGCTTGCCAGTCTATTATTGTCAAGGGTATAAGAATAAAAAGTGTACTACAAAGGATGGGCTATTTGTTTCGGTTGTTAAACCAACTAAATGCCCTTCTTGCGGTAGTAAAAACTTTACACAAGACCCTGATACTCTTGATACTTGGTTTTCCTCTGGTCAATGGCCGTTCACTACTCTTGGTTGGCCCAATGAAACCCCCGATTTTAAATATTTTTATCCAACTAGTGTTATGGAAACCGGTTACGACATCTTATTTTTCTGGGTTGCCCGAATGATAATGCTTGGCCTTTATACTACCGGTAAACCCCCTTTTCAAACCGTATTTTTGCATGGGCTGGTTCGAGATGAACGCGGACAAAAAATGAGCAAAAGCCGCGGTAATGTTATTGATCCACTTGATGTTGCAGGAGAATATGGCGCAGATGCAGTAAGGATGGCGCTTGTTTTTGGCACAAGTCCCGGCAACGACATTAACCTTGGCGAAAGTAAAATTCGTGGTATGCGAAATTTTACAAACAAACTCTGGAATATTGGTCGTCTCATAGTTGATCTAAAGCCGGCTAAAACTAAAATCGTCTCTCCTAACAAAGAGGACCGATGGGTTTTAGATGAGTTGAAAAAAACTAAAAAAAGTGTATCGGATTCAATCGAAAATTATCGCTTTGGTCAAGCTGCAGAAGAACTGTATGAATTCATCTGGCACCGCTTTGCGGATAAGTACCTTGAGCACGCAAAAACTCGTCGCGAAGAGGCACAACCAATTCTGGAAAAAGTTTTTGACGAATCTTTAAGACTTCTGCATCCTTTTATGCCGTTTATAACTGAGGATCTTTGGCAAAGAATTTCAAATAAACGTGGCACATCTTTAATGACGGCTTTGTGGCCAAAATAGCCTTTTTTGAAACTATTGCTTCGGTTTCTTGCTATTAGGAATTTTCGTTCTCAGCGGAGGTTTCTTCTTTAATTTCCTCTTTTGATTCTTCTGTTTCTTCTTTCCCTTTTTCGGCAGTAGCTTCAACCTCTTCCGGGGCCGGAGCTTCTTCCTCGATTGGCTCTTCTTTCATCTCAGCATTTTGTACAGTAACTACAACATCTTCAGACTCATTCTTAACTTCAACCTTTTCCCTATCTATTTTTAAATCCTTAATATGTACAGTTTCACCTATCTCTCCCAATTTAGAAATGTCGACCTCAATCTGATGGGGAATATCACCTGGAAGCGATTCGATTTCAAGTTCATTAATAGTCTGCAAGATTAATCCAGTTCCACTTTTTTCTGCTGGAGATTCTCCAATCAAAACTAGTGGTACATGAGCCGTAATTTTTTCTTTCAAATTAACTTTGTGGAAATC
>MHCR01000011.1:6659-11247 GCA_001816695.1 Candidatus Woykebacteria bacterium RBG_16_39_9b | reverse complement strand
ATTAAAAAAGGGGGCTTCACTAAACCGACAGTGGCTTTTATCTCGGGTGTATTTGCGGAATCTATGCCCTCTGGAACGGCACTTGGACACGCAGGCGCGATTATTGAAGCCGGCAAAGGGCGAAGAATTGATAAAATTAAGGCCTTGGAGTCTGCTGGTGTACAGATAGCCGAGATTCCAGATGATTTTCCTTCTTTACTCAAAAAAGTTTTAAAAAAAGGGGCTAAATAGATATGACAGGAAAAAATTGGAAAAGCGCAATAACTGGACATTTCGAAGGAATACCATATGTCCGCGGGTATAAATTAACTGAAATGCTTGCGAAGCTTTCCTTTACCCAAGCTATTTTTCTTGTACTAAAAGGAGAGCTTCCAAACGAAAAAGAAGCAGCCGTGCTGAATGCTATTTTGATCGCTTCCATAGACCATGGTGTAGAGGCACCATCAACCACTGTAGCAAGAATAACTGCTTCTTGCGGAGTACCACTTTCAACCGCAGTTGCAACTGGTGTGGCCGCGATTGGCGACTCCCATGGCGGAGCAATTGAGGAAGCCGCAAAAATATTTCAAGAAATTGTTGAAAAAGGTAAATCTCCTACCGAAATCGTGGAGAAAGCTCGTTTTAAGAGTGAACGGATCCCAGGTTTCGGACACAAAATATATGATACAGATCCAAGAACTCTCGCTCTTATCGAGGTAGCAGAAAAAAATGGGCTTAAAGGCAAATATATCGAAATAGCTCTTGAAATAGAAAGAGAACTTGAAAAGGCGGTTGGTAAAAAGCTTTGTTTAAATATAGACGGCATCACTGCAGCAATAATCTCCGAAATGGGATTTGATTGGAAACTTGGAAAAGGCTTCTTTATAATCGGCCGTATCGCTGGCCTTGTCGCTCACGTTTACGAAGAACAAACTCGCGAAAAACCCGTCCGCCGAATAAGTGAAGACGACGTCGCCTACGACGGCCCCAAACCCCGCCAACTACCAAAATAAATTGCTTTCTTCATTGGTTAGTAAGATAATTAATTAAATGAAGGTTGAAGTTAAAAAATCTGGGTATTCCCCTAATTCATTTACACTGGCTTATAAAATTCTTGCATTTATCTACCTATCGATTGGAATTATACTTTTTACAACTTCAATAATAATTATATTTTCATTCTTGTCTGAGTCTCCTAGTACAACATATTCTGTTGGGGTTTCTCAGCCTGGAGTCGTTTTATTCTTAAAATACATACTACTCTCTATCCCTTTCCTAACTTCTGGAGCAGGATTCAGCCTTAATAATAAGCGCTGGATTAAATTGGGTCTTGTAATCTCTGCAATTATAATCCTAAATCTTCTAACTGGTCTGCAGAACTTAGAAGAACAAGCGCTAAATGAAATATTCAGAGCACAGAAAATGCTAAGCATATTTATTTGGGGCTTGCTTGAACCATTATCTCAAGGCTTACTTCTTATCCTAACTATAACATCTTTAATAATTGTAGTTGCTGAAGGTAGAAAAAACGAAAAATAAATTTCTTAATAAGAAACCGGATACAAACGTCTAAAGCTCCGTAAACCTTGTTAGTTCAATTCTTCTCCAATACGTTTCTTTAAATTCTCTATCTTAATTCTGTCCTGCTTCATTGAATCTCGATCCCGCATAGTAACACTTTTATCTTTAAGGGTGTCGAAATCGACTGTGACGCAGAAAGGAGTACCGATTTCGTCTTGGCGGCGGTAGCGTCGACCGATGGAGGCTGCTTCGTCGTATATTACATTCCATTCTTTTTTAAGGTCTTTATAGATTTCTTTAGCAATTTTTATTAGTTTTTCATCTTTGACAAGCGGTAAAACTGCCACTTTGACAGGCGCAAGCCCCGGCCTTAGCTTCAGGACAACGCGAGTTTCTGACTCACCTTTTTCTGCTGTTGGGGCTTTCTCCTCGGTATAAGCATTGATTAATAGGGCCAACATCATTCGGCCAACACCAATAGATGGTTCAATAACATAAGGAATTATCTTTTTCTTTATTTCCTCATCGAAGTAAGAAATGTCCTTTCCGCTTTCTTTTGAATGCTGCTTTAAATCGTAGTCAGTTCGATTGGCGATTCCTTCGAGCTCCCCCCAACCCATAAAAGGCCAGTTATATTCGATATCTACACTTCTGGTAGCGTAATGTGCCCGTTCATCGCTCTCGTGTTCTCTAAACCGCAAGTTCTCCTTCCTCAGTCCTAAGGAAATGTGCCAATCCATTCTTTCTTTTTGCCAATAATCGAAGTCTTTTTCAGCCTTTTCGGAAAAGGTGAAATACTCTAGTTCCATCATTTCAAATTCGCGAACACGAAATAAGAAATTCCCCGTGGTAATTTCATTTCTGAAGCCCTTCCCGACCTGGGCAATACCAAAGGGCAGTTTTACCCTCATTGTATCAACTACATTTCCAAAATTAACAAAAATCCCCTGTGCTGTTTCCGGTCTTAAAAACGTTTCATTGGCTTCACCCTCAACTGGACCGATATGGGTTTTGAACATTAAATTAAACATGCGAGCACTTGTCCAATCGTTTTTCCCGCAAGTCGGGCAATTCTTTGATTTCGGTAGTATGTCTTCCCTGAAACGAGAGTGGCAGTTTTTGCACTCAACCAAAGGATCGGCAAAGCTTTCCACGTGACCGGAGGTGTGCCAAACTTGCCTGTTCATCAAAATTGCGCTATCAAGACCGACCACATTATCTCTTTCCCGGACAATGTTTTTCCACCAAGCAGTCTTTATATTATTTGCTAATTCCACTCCAAGCGGTCCAAGATCATAAATTCCACCAACACCACCATAAATTTCACTGCCTGGGTAGAAGAAACCTCTCCGTTTAGTCAAAGATACGATTTTTTCCATCACATCAGCCATGCTCGCTAAAGTATATACACAATAAATCTTTCAATCAAGCACTCCAGTGTTTGTTGTATTTAACCTTTTAACCTGTATAATCCTCAACGGTAAGGGAAGTGCAGCCCAAAGGGAGGGACTACTATAATGTAGTGGTGGAGGACGAGGTGGAGGATCTGATAAGCTCTTCCCTTACCAATTTTTTAAAGACAAATTTTACCTATTTTGCACAACAGAAAAGGAGTTACGCTACTTTCAATAGCAGCAGCTATAAAAAGAAGCACTAATATTATAGGTATGATACTAACCAACTCAACAAACGAGTTCTTAATTTTTTCCCAACGTCCACCTTTTAACTTTGGGCTTAAGTAAGAAACACTAAATTTGAGCCCAAAAGCAGCAGCAATTATTATGGCTGGAAATTCAAGAACACCGTGGGGCAGTATCGATAGAGGCAAGGCGGAAATAGCCAAAATTGGCTCCCTAAGAGTAATAAAGTAAGTTAGGATTCCTAACGCGAAGCCGTTTACAAGCAGCATAAAAACGACCGAAAGTCCAAATATAAAACCAAACGCTAGTGATAGAAATAAACTGCGAACATTTAGCCAAAATATTGCCAATGTATTTATCTGCTCACCATAAACTCCCCTTTCTTGAAAGGATTCAATTAGCCATCGAATAAGACTTTCTAGTATCTCGGGTTTAAAAACCCCAATTAAAAGTCCGCTAATTGCTCCAAAAACGTAAATTAAGGTTGCGGCAAGAATCCAGCGTTTATTATCAAATAGGAGATGTAAATAGGAATTGATTATTCTCTTAGCCATTTGAGATTTTTCTTATTAAGCGGTTGGTTTTAAGTTCCGTTTCTAACAGATATTCGATATAGAAATTTAGAATTTGGTCAACTTCTCTTTGTAAAGCAGATTCTAATGAAAGTTTAACGATTCTATCCCAATCCTCAATTTGAAAAAACCTTAAAATTTTAATCGCATTAACCGAAATAGGTCTAGCTAATATGCTTTTGCCTGCGCATGAAGAATCTACTATTCCTCCAAGCTCTGCCGAAAAAAAGCTTCCCTTAACCGCAAGCTGCTTTTTGCATCGAACACAATTTGTTAAATGTGGTTTATACCCTACAATTCCAAGTAGTTTCGTTTCAAAGGCAATCAGTACGATGGGTGCTTTAAAGTTGTTTTTCTCCCGATCTAATAGCCCCAGTGTCGTCAGAAAAAGATTAAATAGCAAAAAGCTTTCTTGATCCCTCACAGCAAATTGATCAACCAGTTCCGCTACTTTGTAGGCATATCCAACTCTAGAGAGATCTTCTTTAAAATCTTTGAAGGATTGTAGCGTCTCAACTTCACCGATATTATCAATATTTTTACCTCTAACAAGAAATAACTTAACGTGATTAAAAAGTTCCAAATTAGGAGCTCTTCTAGAGGTAATTTTTCTTACCCCTTTTGCTACTGCACTCACCTTTCCCTCTTTGCTAGTCAGGAAAGTGATAAGTTTATCAGCCTCACCAAAATTATCTCGCCTTAAAATAATCGCCTCAGTAGAAAAACCGCGCATGACTTTTAGATTCTAAATCTAATCTCTTTATCTGTTTTCAGATTGAATTTTTCAATTTCTTTGCTATTTAAAGAAATAATATATTCAAAGTCGCCTGTCCCAGGTTGTTTTTGAATTAAAAGTCTGTATTCTTCGCCTTTTTT
>MHCR01000011.1:4708-6644 GCA_001816695.1 Candidatus Woykebacteria bacterium RBG_16_39_9b | reverse complement strand
TTTATATGTAACAGTCAAAGTATTGGAATCCAAAGGATAAGTGGCGGAATATCCTCTAAATACTTTTTTGCCTAATTCATCTCCTTCACTGAAATCCCGTTCAATTTCGCTACTTATAAGAGTGCTGCCATGGGGAGCATAAAAACGTGTCCAGTGGAGATAAATTGAATTAAGCCAACCATCGCCTGGTTTTGGATTGGTAAATGTTACTTTTACTGTTTTAATCACATCTCCATTATCCTTAACCTCAATGTCTTGCTGAACTTTTTGAATTACATAAAGGTTTGCCTTTCTTCCTGCAAAATTTGAATCGTTCACATAGAGATAATCTGCATCGTACTCCCTTACTCTCCCAGCCCAACCAAGTTCTTCCATCACCCTTTGCTCCGTTGGATCGTGAAAGTAAAAAAGAATATGCTTTTCGTTAGCCGTGTTAATAAATGTATCTAAAAGCTGAGGAAATTTCTTCGGTGGCGAGCTTAAAACTTTAATTAGAAGTTCTTGCATTAAGTCTCCTATTATACCCTTACGGTTTCCCTTTAAAATCTTCTCAGTGTAAAGCTCTAGTTTATAAACAACATCCGAAACGCCGTATTTTTCGTTAATTTTTGGCGAAAAAGTTTCATTATATTTAGACAAATAGATAGGGCCGGTGACTTCCATAAGACTTCTCACAAATTCTGTATCGAGAGCAAAAACACCCTGTGCGCTTACTGATCCGGGAATTTGTTTATAAAATTCTTCAAATTTCCTTGCCGAAACAAGAAAATCAGGAGAAAGATTGCTGTCTCTAATATTGTATGTGCTTATTTTTAAGTACTTTTGAAATACATCAGGAGCAGGAGGTTTATTAACGAACTTTTTATCAAGAGCCTCCGTACTTTCACTTTTAACACTTAAGATTCTTCCGCCCGAAACCTTAGCTATGGCATACGAAGTTATAAATCCTCCTGTGGCTCTAAGTTCCTTATCGTTTTGTAGCATTATAAGATAGGTTCTATTAATAGGCTCCCCAGCAATTTGAGGCAAAACTTCCAAGACAAGCTTTATTTTAGGAAACGCGCTGCTAGTATTGGTTGCTACTTCTTTAGCTTTAATTAGACTGTCTCTAACAACAAAACCCCTTATTTTCAAACCTTTTGGGTAACGGTCTGGATTTACTTGAGAAAGTTCATTATTGATGTTATCAATTTTTTCTTCGATTTGACGGGTTATAGGTAATATATTCGGAATTACTTTTTTAACTATAGCCTGAGCTTTCGCTTCGGCATTGAGTTGTGATTTTTCCCCTTTCAGTCCCAATATATCAGCAAACGGAATCACCGCATCAGAACCAATCACAGCAGCTTCCGATGCATCGACTGCTACGTTTAACGTGTGTTCTCCATCTTTATAGTAGAGCGAAACAAACGGTATCCTTTTGACAAACCGAAAAGAACGATATTTTTCCTGCGCTTCCTTCACTTCTTCTTCTAATTTGATCAGCTCTTCTTTAGCAACAATGATATTTTCGGAATCCGCAGCTTTTTTGACATTTTCAAATTGTGCCGCGGTTTTATTTACTTGATCAGCCAAAGCTTTTGCACGAGGAAAAAGAATGGCGGCAACTGCCAATAGGAAAACTAAAAAGATACCAACACCAATCACGATTCTCTTTAAAACTTTTTTTGCCCGCAGCGGTTTGTTGATTTTTTTATTATCTACCTCGATGACTTTGATACTCATTGAGCCCCTTCACCTTTAAACACTGCTGGAATAGTTCTGAACATTATCCCTAAATCATACATTAAAGATCTCTTGATGGCATATGAGGCATCCATGCGAACCCGTTGCTCAAAGTCAATTTTGCTCCTTCCAGAAACTTGCCAAGGACCAGTTATCCCTGGTTTAACAGCCAACAAAGTGGAGATATATTGTTTTGTTCTTGGAAATCTTT
>MHCR01000011.1:4033-4534 GCA_001816695.1 Candidatus Woykebacteria bacterium RBG_16_39_9b | reverse complement strand
GTCTTAAAAGGTTGTGAGCGTTTCTTATCATTGAACGAAATTTATACATCCTAAAAATATTCCCGTTACTACCAACTCTTTGAGGAATATCAGCTAAAATTGGACCTCCTGAATCCAGTTTTATTGCAGCTGCGACAATAATAAAAATAGGGGATAACAAGATTATCCCCAATGTTGCTCCTACAATATCAATCAGTCGTTTAACAAGATCGTAAAACATTAAGCCAGCTGGTGCTAAATTATATCACAAATATTCTCTCTTATTTCCCTCTTTAAGAGCTTCCACAAGTTTTTTAACATCTTGAGCTTTTTTCTTAGAAGCAACTAGAAGGACATCAGGCGTATCTATTATTACAATGTCCTTTAATCCAACAGTTGCAATTAGACGATTAGAACTTTCGATTAAGCAGTTTTTTGTATCGATGCTGAGCAGTTTATTTTTAGACCCTAAGAATACATTTAAATCCTTATTGTTCTTAAGAAGAGAATGCAAAACACCCC
>MHCR01000011.1:295-3954 GCA_001816695.1 Candidatus Woykebacteria bacterium RBG_16_39_9b | reverse complement strand
TCGATTGGTTCTGGAGAAAGTTTTTTATAACTTTCTTCAAATTGGGATTGAGATGCCTCCAATGCTTCTAGTACTAGCGAGAGTTTTGGCATATATTTCTTCAGTGAGGACAGTAAAGTTTTGGCTTTGTAGGAGTTTATATTAGCGTTCCATAAATAATTACCCGCTTCAATATATTTTTTTGCCAAATCTTTATTTGGTTTTTCAGTAAATTTTTCCACTTTGTATACTTCTTGATCATCAATTTTGAATACCGCCTTACTAAAATGTATATACCCAAAACCGGTATGAGCGTGGGTAGGTTCTATACCAATCGTGACGATGTCACTCCCTTTTTTTGCTGCCTTAGTTGATACGAGTAGTGTATTCAGAAATTTCTCTCTTTCTGGGATGTAATGATCTGAGGCTAATGTGGAAATTACAGCCGAAGGGTTTCTTTGGTAAATATGGGCAGCAGCAAAACCAGCCGCCGCTGCTGTACCAGAAGCTGCTGGTTCCACTAAAATATTTTCCCTGGGAACTTTGCTTAGCTGATTTTTTATTTGATCGACTTGATTAAACCCCGCAACTATATAAATATTAGTTTTTGGAACAAAAGATTTTACCCTGTCGAAAGTTTCCTGCAACAGTGTCTTATTATTAAACAGTTGCAGAAACTGTTTTGGTGTTCTTTCTCTTGATTTTGGCCACAGGCGTGTGCCTCCACCGCCTGCTAAAATTACAATATAATTATTTTTTTCTCTTTTCATAGACTTCCTCAACAAAAAATCTAATTTTTTTCTTAAATTCTTCTTTTGAGAACTTACTTGCCTGTGCTCTCATGATTTTAACATCAAAGTTATCCGGTTTAAATTTTTTAATTGTATTGGCCAAAGAATCGGGAGTTTGTCTTTCAAAAAATAGTCCAGTTTTCCCTTCTACTATTGTCTCTAAAGCACCTCCGCCTCTATAAGCAATAACTGGGCATCCTGAAGCATTTGCTTCAACCGGAGTGATTCCAAAATCTTCATTCGCGGCAAACAAGAAAGCATTTGCGCCAGAAAGTAGTTCCTTAAGCTGTTCATTAGATGTATCGCCTAGAAAGGTGGTTTTCGGACCTGCTAATTTTCTCAAGCTTTTTTCCGCCAATCCACTACCGGCTATTTTCAGTGGAACGTTTAATATATTGCAAGCTTGTATAATTATATCAACTCTTTTATGAGGCACTAACCTCCCCCAGGTAAAAAAATAACCTCCCGGTTCTCTTTTGATATTTCTGAAACCTTCGGTATCGACCGGTGGGTAGATTACAGTACTATCTCTACCAAAATGTTTCTTTATCCTTTTTTGAACTTCTTTTGAGTTGGCAATTATAAAATTGATTCTAGAAAATGCTTTCTTGTCCCAACCTCTCATTAGTTTATAAATTAACGGCATAAAGAGGGCAAATTTTTTTATTTTCGCGTGATCCAATTCTGTATCATAACCATAAAGATAGCGAGGAGGGGTATGTATATAAGCAACATGTATACCCAAAGGATTAATATGGTGGGCTGCAAAAGAACTTGAACTAATAACTACATCGAAGTCTGATAATTTCAATCGTGAAAAGGTTGGAGGATAAAACAAAAAATAAGCTTTGTAAATTTTTTCTTTAAACGGAAGTTTTTGCATCCAACTGGGAATAATTGACGCATTTACCTTAAAACCGGCTTTATCCATGTAGGCAGCCAAATAAAAAGATGTATAAAGGGGGGCCTGTGGAAAGGCTTCGTGAAGAGCTTCAACAACCTTTTCTGCACCACCGTATTGATTTAAGTAATCGTGAACGATTGCCACCCTCATATAAATCAGGATTATACACCAGAAGAAGACTAACTTGCGAGCTTAACCACTTCCAAGTTAGTAAGAATATATGACGGTATAAGTAATTTATTTTGAAGTTGCGGTCAAATATATCGATCCTCTACCTTTTTTCGCGCTTATATTTTTTATGTTAAAGTTGGTAAACCCTGCTTCTTTGTACAATTTCTGCCAGGAAGAAACGCTTATTAGAAAATGGGGCCTTTGTACGACATTTTTGTGGAAGGTATATACAAACAAACCTCTCCCTCTCCAAATTGTCTGAGCAAATAAACCACCTTTTTTGAGTACGCGGTATACTTCTTTTAGAACGCTTTTTTTATCCTCGCCTTTCAAATGTGTAATAACTGACCAACTCCAAACACCATCAAAAAAATTATCGGGAAATTCCAATTTCCTCACATCACCAAAAGCTACTTTAATATTCGGGTGTATCCTGACAGCTTCACTTAACATACCTACAGAACCATCTATGCCACTTGCTTTAAATCCAAGGTCATTAAAAATAGCTACATCTTTACCAGTGCCGCAACCTAGGTCCAAGATCCTTCCACCCTGCGGTAATTGTTTAGCAAATCTTTGTATCCACTCAATATGATTTTGCTTCTCGTATATTTCAGCAATACTCGAGGCCACCTTATCATATAAAGAGATTATTTCCTCACCCGAACTATCAAAACTTGTATTGATCTCACTTTTCATATAAAATATCTCGTCTTATGGGCTTAAATTTAAAGATTTTATATATTTTGGAATATTTTCCAGCCAGATCAGAAACATTTATCCTAAACGAACTCAGAGCTCTTAAAAAAATGGGTGCAGAACCAGTAATAATACAACTCTCACCCTATAAAGATCAAATACTCCTCAAAAGAGGTGAGTTCAAGATTTACCCGTTGCATTCTCTTAATCTGCTAAAAATAGTAAAAGAGATACCAAATTTTCTATCGAGTTTAATTTCTAAACCCAATCTATATCTACCACTTATTCTAACAGTTCTACCCTTGTACCCAAAAATTGGTTTCAGAAAAGCAACTAGAGCGCTAGTATTCCTTCCCAAAATCAGCCTAATAGCAAAAAAAGAATCGGTTAACCATATTCACGCCCATTTCGAAGGTAATCCCACTCTCATCGCCATGCTTACAAGTAGGATCGCTGTCCTACCATATAGTTTTACTGTCCACGGCAAAAGTCTGTTTATAAACCCATTTCTGGTAAAAGAGAAGGTTCAAGGGGCTAAATTTGTAGTTTCTATATCAGAATTTAATAAAAAATACATGGTAAAAAAATTTAATCTTAAGGGATTTGAAGAAAAGATCAAGATTATACACTGCGGAGTAGACACAAACTCTATCAGACCAACCGAAGATATAAGGGTAAATAGAACCAGACCTCTTAAAATCCTCACGACATCTAGACTCGCCGCTAAAAAAGGTATCGATGACTCACTTAAAGCTTTGAAAATCCTAGAGCAAAGTGGAGTCAATTATAACTATAGAATAATCGGTGACGGTCCTTATAGTGAAGTGTTAGTTAAACTAACTCACAAACTTGGAATTTCCAGCCATGTCAAATTTCTAGGAGCAAAATCTTCAGGTGTGATTTTTAGGGAACTAACCAAAACGGATATTTTTGTTCTAACCCCGAAATCCAAAAAAACCGAAATTGAGGAAGGTATCCCAGTTGTCCTCATGGAGGCTGGTTTGGCTAAAATACCAGTTATATCTTCGTTAATTTCGGGAATCCCAGAACTAGTTGAGCATGGTAAAAATGGTCTTTTGATAACACAAGGAGATTATAAGAAACTAGCCGATTAT
>MHCR01000011.1:0-231 GCA_001816695.1 Candidatus Woykebacteria bacterium RBG_16_39_9b | reverse complement strand
TTCTAAAGGATTTTGATATTAAAAAGAATGTAAGTCTTCTTCTAAAAAATTATGTCTCATAAAATTCTAATCATTAACAACTACTCATCTGCAAATAGAGGTGACGCCGCTATTTTAGACGGGTTGGTATCAATAATAAGTAATTCTGTCACCCGAGCCAAAATAGTTGTTTTTTCAAGCTCACCGCTGGTTTTACGAAAATATCACAGATACAAAACTTTTGAATCCTTA
>MHCR01000010.1:35954-41478 GCA_001816695.1 Candidatus Woykebacteria bacterium RBG_16_39_9b | reverse complement strand
TTTATAGGTTGATTGATTTTAGGCGGGATAAATTTGGTGTTCCATCTACTGTTGTTTCGATCGAATACGATCCAAACCGAACAAGCTTAATTGCTCAAGTAAATTATGCAGATGGGGAAAAACGATATATACTGGCACCTAATGGTATAAAAATAGGCGACAAAATTATTTCTGGAGAGAAGGTTGAAGTAACACTGGGAAACACTATGCCTTTAAAGAATACCCCCTTGGGTACTCAGGTCCATAATATAGAACTTATACCCAGTAAAGGCGGACAGTTAGCACGTTCAGCAGGTTCTTATGCCACTCTTATGGCTAAGGAGGGAGGCCACGCTCATTTAAGATTGCCTTCGGGTGAGATTAGGAAAGTCCCTTTAGCTGCCCTTGCTACGATTGGAACATTAGGTAATATCGATTGGAAAAATATAACTTTTGGTAAGGCCGGAAGAAAAAGGCATCTAGGAATTAGACCTACTGTGAGAGGGGTAGCAATGAGTCCGAGGGATCATCCACATGGTGGTGGAGAAGGTAAAAGTGGCATTGGAATGAGTTCACCTAAAAGCCCCTGGGGTAAAAGAACTTTGGGTAAAAAAACAAGGAAGAAGGGTAAAAACAGCGATAAATTTATTATTACAAAGAGGAAATAATATAGGTATTATGTTAATTTTCGTTTTAACAATTAATTTTTTAGAGAAAAGGATTGTGTAAAATTATGGCAAGGTCATCCAAGAAAGGACCGTTTGTTGATCAAAAGCTAATAAAAAAAGTAAAAGCAGCCAAAGCAGAAGGTTCTCGCGAACCAATAAAAACATGGGCAAGAAATAGTCAAATTTCACCTGAAATGGTTGGTGTAACACTAGCGATTCATACTGGAAAAACCTTTAAACCAGTTTTTATTACCGAAGCTATGGTTGGTCACAAGATAGGAGAATTTGCTCCAACCAGAACGTTTAGAGGCCATGGAACAGTTGCTAAAAGACTGTTGACACCAACATAATTTTAAGAACTTAAGATGGAAGTGATAGCAGAAGCAAAAAACGTAAAAGTTTCGCCTAAAAAAGCTCGATTAGTAGCTGCTACTATTCGTGGTAAAGGTGCAACAAAGGCCCTTGAATCGTTGAAATTTATAACCAAAAAGCCCTCAATAGCAATTTCTAAAGTTATAAAAAGTGCGATCAGTAACGCCACACATAATTATAGTTTGAAAGAAGATAATCTTGTAATAAAAGAACTAACTATTAATGAGGGACAATATTGGAAGCGGTTTAGACCAAGAAGTAGAGGTTTAGTAAGCCCGATTCTTAAAAGAACAAGTCACATTAAAGTTATTTTGGAGGAATCAAATTAAATGGGGCAAAAAGTAAATCCAATTGCGTTTAGATTATCGCAAGTAAAAAATTGGCAGTCAAAATGGTTTGCAAATAAAAGAAGATATAAAGAACTTCTTCTGGAAGATATACAAATAAGAGATAAGATAATGTCAAACCTAAGACATGCTGGTGTAGCTAATGTGGAAATAGAGCGATCAGTGAATCAAATAACTATTAATATTCATGTATCCAGACCGGGGATAGTAATTGGAAGATCTGGCACGGGAATAGAAGAAATAAAAAAGAATCTTGAAAAGTTTATTAATCAAAAATTAAAGATAAATGTTATCGAAATAAAAAACCCTGACTTGAGTGCGTTTTTGGTAGCAAGGAGTATTGCTGACCAGATCGAAAAACGTTTCCCAATAAAAAGAGTTATGGCCCGTACTGCAGAAAGGGTAAAATCTGCAGGTGCGGTGGGAGTGAAAATTGTTTGTAGTGGAAGAATTGATGGTGCAGAAATTGCAAGAAGAGAAAAACTAGTAATTGGTAGCGTACCTCTTCAAACTCTAAGATCTAACATTGATTTTGCAGTAGTTCCAGCAAAGACAGTTACTGCCGGTGTGGTTGGTGTGAAGGTATGGATAAATAAGGGAAAAAAGGAGACTAATTAAGTATGTTGCAACCAAAAAGAGTTAAATATAGGCTTAATTTTAGAGGTAGACGTTCTGGCGTTGCCCAAAGAGGCTATAATATTGAATTTGGTGAGTTTGGACTTAAATCCCAAGAAGCAGGGTGGGTTACAGCTCGCCAGATAGAAGCTGCTAGGAGAGCAATGACTAGATATACTAAAAAAGGTGGTAGGATCTGGATCAGAATTTTCCCAGATAAACCTGTCACAAAAAAACCACCCGAGACAAGAATGGGATCCGGCAAAGGAGCGGTTGATCATTTTGTGGTTGTAGTAAAGCCTGGAAGAATACTTTTTGAAATTGGTGGGGTAGAGAAAGTTGTAGCACAAGAAGCAATTCGATTAGCCGCCGCCAAACTACCCGTACATACAAAGTTTGTCGATCGTGGAGAATAAAATGAAGAAAAATGAACTAAATGATAAAAATGTAATGGAACTTAAAAAACTCTTAACTGAATCGAGGGAAGAGTTAGCTAAGATTAGGTTAGATCATAATCAAAATAAATTGAAGGACCCATCCTTAATTAGGATAAAAAAGCACAGTATTGCTAGAATTTTAACCAAAATAAAGGAGATCGGGTAATCTTATGAGAAGCATAACTGGTAAGGTGGTTAGCGATAAAATGATCAAAACAGCTGTTGTTGAAGTTCAGAGGCTTGTTCCCCATCCTGTATATAAGAAGAGAGTCAGGAGAAGTAAGAAATTTAAAGCACATAATGAAATAGGAGCTAAACTAGGTGATGTTGTTAAAATAGAGCAAGTTAGACCTATTTCAGCTCAAAAACATTTCAAAATTGTTGAGGTGATAAATGGTACAAAATCGTAGTATTTTAAATGTTGCCGATAATTCAGGGGCTAAAAAATTAATGATTATAGGTATACCTGGTAGGAGTAGACAAAGATTTGCTAGGTTTGGTGATGTGGTGACTTGTACAGTTAAAAAGGCTGACGCTACTGGTGTGGTTAAGACTTCTGAAATTGTACGAGCAGTTTTGGTGAGATTAAAGAAAGAACAGCGAAGAAAAGACGGGTCGCTCATTAGATTTGATGATAATGCTGCGGTGGTTATAGACCCAAGTGGAATTCCTAAAGGTACTCGTATTTTTGGTCCTATAGCCAGAGAAGTACGGGATAGAGGATTTGCTAAAATAGCTTCTTTAGCGCCAGAGGTTATATGAAAATAAAACTAGGAGACCAAATTATGGTAACAATTGGTAAAGATGCAGGCAAAACCGGAAAAGTTGAAAAAGTATTTCCAAGGAAAAGCCAAGTTTTAATTACCGGTCTTAACTTGTATAAGAAACATTTAAAACCTTCAGCGAAAGTGGTTCAGGGAGGAATTATAGATTTTGCTAAGCCAATAAATGTGGCTGATGTGGCATTGATTTGTCCAAAGTGTAATTTGCAAACAAGAGTTGGTTATAGATTAAATGAAGGTAAGAAAGAAAGGATTTGTAGGAAATGCAAGCAACAAATTTAACCATTTCGCAGAGATATGAAAAAGAGATAAAATCCCAATTAAAATCTGAATTGGGTTTAGAGAATATTTTCGAAGTTCCAAAGCTAAGAAAAATTGTAATCAATAGTCGATTAGGATCAATTTTAGATGATAAGAAAGCACAGGAGGTAGTAGCCGATAATATCGCAAAAGTAACAGGTCAAAAACCGATCCCAACTAAAGCTAAGTCTGCTATTGCTGGATTTAAAATAAGAAAAGGACAAGTGGTGGGGTTTAAAACCACCCTGAGGGGTAAAAAAATGTTTGATTTTTTTCAAAAGATGGTTTCTGTCGTACTACCACGATTAAGAGATTTTCGTGGTGTGAAAAAAGCCTCATTTGATAAAAATGGGAATATATCGATAAGTTTTTCAGAGATTAATATTTTTCCAGAAGTTGAATATACGAAGGGTGAAAAACAAACAGGTCTTCAAATGATCATTAATACAAGCGCCAAAAATAAAGAAGAGGCCAAAAAACTATTAGAAAAGTTAGGCATGCCTTTTGAGAAGTAATTGAGGGATTTTTAAATATGGCAAGAAAAGCAATGATTGTTAAAGCAAAAAAACAAGCTAAATATAAAGTTAGAGAAAAAAACAGATGTGAAATTTGTGGCAGAGGGCGTGCTTATATAAGAAAGTTTGGATTATGCAGAATCTGTTTTAGAAATCTTGCTCATAAAGGAGAGTTGCCAGGAGTAATAAAGGCAACCTAATTATTATGATATCAGATCCGATTGCAGATATGCTAACGACAATAAAAAATGGTTATATGGCAAAAAAAGAAGTTGTTCGAGTCCCCTCTTCAGAATTTAAAAAAAAGCTTCTCAAAAAGCTAGTGGATTTAGAGTATATAAAGTCGGTGATTGTTGATGATTCTGGGAAAAAGATAGACATAGAGCTGTTATATAGGAATTCTAGCCCGGGGATAGTTAGGGTTAAAAGAATTTCAAAACCGAGTTTGCGAGTATATGTGAGTAAAAAGAGACTTCCAAAAGTTTCTTTGTTGTCTACTATTATTCTCTCAACACCAGCAGGTTTACTTACTGCTTTTGAAGCAAGAGGAAAGGGTGTTGGTGGAGAAGTTATTTGTGAGGTTTGGTAATGAGTAAAATAGGTAAGAAACCGATTAACCTACCCCTTGGGGTAACGGTAACAACTGAAGGAAAAACTGTTAAGATAAACGGTCCAAGAGGTGATCAGGAAATCAAACTAGTTGAGAAACTTTCTATTGAGCAAAAAGACTCGCAACTAATACTTACTAATAGAAGCGAAGATAGCCAAAGCAGAGCTCTTTATGGGTTGACTCGTAATCTCTTAGCAAATAGTGTCGAAGGAGTAACGAAAGGTTTTAGTAAAACTCTAGAACTATCCGGTATTGGATTTAGAGCTAGCTTGCAGGGGAATAAGTTAGTACTTAATATCGGTTATTCGCATCCGGTTGAGGTAGAAGCACCCGAAGGAATTATTTTTAAAGTCGCAGAAAATAAAATTACCGTAGAGGGTGTTGATAAGAGTTTAGTCGGAGAAGTGGCGGCAGGTATTAGAAGCCAAAGGCCACCAGAGCCATACAAGGGCAAAGGAATAAGATATCAGGGTGAAGTTATTAAAAGGAAAGCCGGAAAGGCTGGGAAAGCAGACATTAAGGCCTAAAATCTATGTTAAATTACACTGGTCGGGAAAGGCGTAAGAGAAAAGTTAGAGCAAAAGTAATTGGTACTGTCAACAAACCTAGACTTTCTGTATTTAGGTCGAATAAGCATATTTATGCAAGTTTGGTGGTGGACGATAAACCAGCAAAAACCACTTTAAAATTCAGTGATTTAGATTTAGGTAAAAACGCTTCTGGCAAAACGAAATCCGAAGCCGCATATCTTGTAGGAGAGATCTTGGGTAAAGCAGCTTTAGCAAAGAAAATTATACACGTGGTTTTTGATCGTAATGGATATAAATACCATGGGCGAGTTAAACAAATTGCTGAAGGAGCAAGAAAGGCAGGCTTAAATTTATAGATCTATGTATATA
>MHCR01000010.1:35622-35903 GCA_001816695.1 Candidatus Woykebacteria bacterium RBG_16_39_9b | reverse complement strand
AAGAAAACTAAAGGTGGGAACAAAATCGGTTTCTCAGTACTAGTTGTTGTTGGTGATAAAAAAGGAAAAGTGGGGGTCGGCTTAGGAAAGGCTAGAGATGTTCAGTCTTCAATAAGAAAAGCAATACTTTATGCCAAAAAACATATGATTAAAACTCCTATTGCTAACGGGACAATCCCCCATGAAATTTTTATTAAATTGGGAGCAGCTAAAATATTACTGAAACCTGCTTCTGAGGGTACTGGTGTAATTGCTGGTGGTCCAGTTAGAGCGGTGGTAGA
>MHCR01000010.1:25594-35615 GCA_001816695.1 Candidatus Woykebacteria bacterium RBG_16_39_9b | reverse complement strand
GGGATTCGTAATATTTTATCGAAGATATTAGGTACGAATAATAAAGCGTCTAATGTCTATGCAACCATAGAAGCCCTTAAACAGTTAACGGAGATGCAAAAAAGAGTTTCTGAAAGATCTTCCGTAAAAAGTGAAAAGGCTTCTGCTACGGACAAATCAAAAAAATAATGGAACTATCTAAATTAAGCAAAATTAAAACTAAATCTAAAAAAAGAATCGGTAGAGGCGAATCCTCTGGCAAGGGTAAGACCAGTGGTAGAGGTCATAAAGGTCAAAGGTCGCGAGGAAAGATTAAATTGGGATTTGAAGGGGGGCAGTTAGCACTTTCAAAAAGACTTCCCCAGAGAAGAGGTATAGGCAATCCGCCAAGCAAAGAGACGGTCTCAATAAAAGTTGGCTGGTTATCTAAGTTTAAACCAAACTCAGTTGTTGATAAAGATTCGCTAATAAAAATAGGTTTGGTGAAAAATTCGCAAAATATCGTTAAGATAAAAATAGTTGATGGCGGGGTTCTTAAGGTACCCGTTGTAGTGAAAGTTCCGGTTAGTTCGAAGGCGAGGAGTGTTATTGAGAAAGCCTTAGGGAAGGTTGAACTGGCAAATGGTTAGAACTTTAGTCTCTATCTGGAAGACCCCAGACTTAAGAAATAAAATTTTATTTACCATTGGAGTAGTGGTTGTCTTTAGGATTCTAGCTTTTATTCCAATTCCTGGAGCCGATCAGCAAGCACTTAAAGATTTTTTTTCACAGAGCCAGCTGTTGCAATTGCTAGATCTTTTTTCCGGTGGAACGTTACTTAACTTCTCTATAGTTGCTCTTGGGCTTAACCCTTATATTAACGCGTCTATTATTATGCAGCTTTTGACAGTAGCTATACCAAAGTTAGAGGAATTACAAAAAGAAGGTGAATATGGTAGACAAAAAATTAATCAGTATACCCGTTTCTTAACCGTTCCATTGTCCGTCATACAATCTTATGGTGTATTTATTCTACTTCAAAGAAGCGGTGTTAGTGTATTGGGCGAAGTTGGTCCGTTGCAGATTATATCTATTATTGTAACGATGGCGGCCGGCACACTATTATTGATGTGGTTGGGCGAATTGATTACCGAGCAAGGTATTGGTAATGGAATTTCCATTTTGATTTTTTCCGGTATAATTGTGAGGCTTCCAATAACCTTAGGTCAAACAGTACAGGTAATTAATACTGACAATCTAATTAAAATTGCTTTAGTTTTAGCAGCAGCGTTGTTGGTAATAGTAGTTGTCGTTGTTGTTAATGAGGGGCATCGTCGAATTCTTGTTCAATATGCCCGGAGGGTTAGAGGCGATCGGCTTGTTGGAGGTCAAACGACCCATCTGCCCATAAGGGTGAATCAAGCTGGAGTTATTCCAATCATCTTTGCAGTGTCAGTTATCCTGCTGCCAGGTATGATTGGGACCTTTCTTTCAACATCGTCAAACCCACAGATTGCCGACATTGCCGCAAACGTTCGCGATTTTTTTAACAATACAGCCTACTATAGCACAATTTATTTTATTTTAGTGATATCGTTTACATACTTCTACACTGCTGTTACTTTTAATCCGACCAAAATTGCTGATGATTTAAAAAAATATGGCGGTTTCATACCTGGTATACGTCCTGGATTAGCAACTAGTCAATATATTGCGTATATATTGAACCGAATAACATTAGTTGGCGGAGTATTTTTAGGAGCCGTTGCCATTTTGCCCTTTATAATTAAAGATTTAACCGATATTAGTACTCTAGCCATTGGAGGGACAGGACTTTTGATTGTTGTGTCAGTTGTATTAGAAACTTCTAAACAACTTGAATCTCAATTAATTATGAGAAGTTATGAAGGTTTTATAACGAAGTAATGAACATATTGGTCTTTGGTGCACAAGGTTCTGGAAAAAGCACTCACGCAAAATATATAGCCGATAAACTTAAAGCACCGTATATATACACAGGAGATTTATTCAGGGAATTAGAAAAAGAGAGATCGCAAAGAGGTAGGTTAATTAAAAGATTAATGAGAGCGGGGGAGATAATTCCAAATGAAATTTCGATTCCAGCTCTTGAGGAGTATTTAAAGGATTTTGATCTTTCAAAAGGAATAGTACTAGATGGTTATCCTAGAAATACAGGCCAGGCTGAATCCTTACCGATCAAAATCGACTTAATAGTCTACATTAAATTAAGCGAAGAAATTGCAATTGAAAGATTATCAACGAGAGGTCGGTACGACGATACACCTCAAGCTATCAAGATGCGGCTCGAGATGTATAAAAAAGAGACTCAGCCAGTACTTAATTATTTTAAGGATAAAGGGGTAAAAATTATATCAATTGACAATACCCCACCAGTAGATATAGTTAGAGAAAATATCGATGATTTACTTAAAGACATCTGATGAGATTAAGATTATGAGCCAAGCAGGCGAAATAGCTGCTGCAGCTTTAGAAGAAGTAAAAAATAATATCTTACCCGGTAAAAGTACACTACAATTAAATGATATAGCAGAGAAAGTGATAAAGAAACTTGGTGGCGAAGCATCATTCAAAAAAGTCCATGGTTATAAATATTGTGTATGTACCACAGTTAACGAACAGGTTGTTCATGGATTGCCGACTAACTATAAATTGAAAGAAGGAGATATATTAGGAATTGATCTCGGCGCCTATTATAGGGGGTATCATTCAGATTTAGCTCATACGTTTCCTGTAGGAACAATTGCTCCTGGGACTAAACGGTTTCTTAAATTAGGTGAAAGAGCTTTATGGGATGCCTTGTCCGTTGCAAAGAAGGGAAAAAGAGTCGGCGATATTAGTAATAGTATACAAAGTATAATTGAAGGAGCCGGTTTCGCAGTTGTTAGAGAATTGGTTGGGCACGGGGTTGGTAAGAACCTTCATGAAGATCCTTTAATACCTGGTGTTGGTGAACCGGGAACTGGCCCAGAACTTAAGGTAGGAATGACTTTTGCTGTGGAGGTAATTTATAACCAAGGTGGTAAAGAAGTCGAACTTCTGTCGGATGGTTGGACGTTTGTTACCAAAGATCGGGAACCCTCTGGCCTTTTTGAGCGCACAATAGCAATAACAGAAAAAGGTACAAAAATGTTGACGCCGTGGCCTAATTAGAGTAGAATATTCGGGTTCTTTTATATTAGTTATGTCCAAGGAAATTATTGAGATTTCAGGAAAAGTTTTAGAATCATTGCCTAATACCCTTTTCAGAGTGGAGGTCGAAAAAGAAGCTGCAGAAGCAATTGCCGGGAAAGTAATACTCTGCCATATTTCAGGTAAGATGAGGATGCATTATATTAAAATTTTGCCTGGCGATCGTGTGAGGGTTCAAATTAGCCCATACGATCTCCAAAAGGGTAGGATTGTTTATAGAGGTTAAAATGAAGGTCCAGGCATCGATTAAAAAAAGGTGTGAAAAGTGCAAAATAGTAAAGAGACGTGGAGTTTTATACGTTATTTGTGATAACCCGCGCCATAAGCAACGTCAAGGTTGACATTGCTTGCGCCCCGACAAATCGGGGCCGAAATAAAGACAAGATTAAATTATGGCTAGAATTGCCGGTGTAGAGTTACCAGAAAATAAAAAGATTCTTTTTGCTTTACCATATGTGTACGGAATGGGTAGATCATTGGCTAAGAAAATTTTAGAAAAAACTAAAGTAGATCCAGACAAAAGAGTAAAACAGTTAAATGAAAAAGAGATTCTGGCATTGCAGAAAGAAGTAGAGTCTTATCCAATTGAAGGAGATTTAAGAAGGGTAATACAGCAAAATATAAGAAGACTTGAAGAAATAGGAACTTATAGGGGTCTAAGGCACAAAAAGGGCTTACCTTCTAGAGGCCAAAGAACTAGAAGCAATGCAAGGACTAAAAGAGGGAAACGAGTAACTATCGGTGCTATGAGAAAAGAAATGAGACAGAAAATGCAAAAACCTTCAAGTGGTTCTTAGAGTCAGAATTAATTTATGGCAGTAGCAAAAAAGAAACAGTTAAAAAAAGAAATTACCCGTGGCCGCGTTTATATAAACGCAAGCTTTAATAATACTATTGTGTCCATTACAGATAGTTTAGGAGATAGTATAGTCTGGGGTAGTTCTGGTGCCGCGGGATTTAAAGGGGCAAGGAAATCAACTCCTTTTGCTGCAACAACGGCGGCTGAAACAGCTGCCAAAAAAGCATTAGAAAAAGGTGTAAAAGAAGTAGAGGTGTTTGTGCGTGGTCCAGGATCTGGACGAGATGCAGCGATTAGGGCTATCAAAAATAGCGGCATACAAATTGTTGCTATTGCTGACATTACACCGATGCCTCATAACGGCCCAAGGCCGAGAAAGAGAAGAAGAGTGTGAAAACTCTTAAGCTACTTTATAGGAGTATTTATGGCAAGATACACTGGACCAAAATTTAAACTTGATCGACGGGAAGGTGCGAACCTATTTCTTAAAGGTAAAAGAAGTTTAGGAACGAAACATCCAATTGAGAAAAAGGGAGCGGTTCCTCCTGGACAGCACGGACAGAAACTCCTCTCAAGAAGAAAAATCTCAGATTATGCGAGACAATTGCGGGAGAAACAAAAGGTTAAACGAATATACGGTGTTTTGGAGAATCAATTCAAAAGATATTTTAATTTAGCATCCAAGAAAAAAGCCGCTACCGGGGAGTTTTTGCTTACTCTTCTTGAAACTCGACTTGATAATGTGGTTTATAAGTTAGGATTTGCGGTTTCACGGGCACAAGCGAGACAATTAGTTAACCATGGGCATGTCTTAGTGAATGATAAAAAGGTAAGCATACCAAGTTATAATGTTAAAGCAGGGGATCTTATTTCTTTAAAGAAAGATGCTACAAACTTCGCTTCGGTTAAGGAAGCGGTTGAAATGATTGATAAAAAGCAAATTCCCGACTGGCTTGTACGTAAGGGGTTGATTGGGAAAGTAAATAGAATTCCAGTCCGTGATGACACAGGGGCTGATGTCGATGAACAATTAATAGTCGAGTTTTATTCTCGATAAATTACAAGGAGGTATATGTTAGAGGAAATTAAAATATCGCAGAAAGGTAACAACCACGAATCTGTCATTGTTGTTGAACCTCTGCCTCAAGGCTATGGCATGACGCTTGGTAATGCTTTAAGAAGAGTTCTTCTCTCTTCTTTACCTGGTTCGGCCATAACCCAAGTAAAAATTCCTGGAGTTCCACATGAGTATTCAACAATAAAAGGTGTTAAAGAAGATGTGGTTGAGATTCTTTTGAATTTAAAAAAGGTTAGGTTAAAAATCGAAGGTGATAAACCAGTAAAACTCTCGCTAGAAGCAACCGGTCCAAAAGAGGCCAAGGCAGCTGATATAAAAACTCCTCCAAATGTAAAAGTTTCAAACCCAGATTTAATTATTGCACATCTGGCCGACTCCAAAACTAAGCTTAATATAGATTTGACCGCTGAAAAGGGTGTTGGCTATGCTCCAGTTGAAAATAGAAAATCATTAGGTATTGGTGTGATACCGTTAGGTGCAACTTTCAGCCCAGTTTTAAAGGTTAATTATCGTATAGAGTCTACTCGCGTTGGGCAAATGACTAATTTTGATAAATTAACTTTGGAAATAATGACCGATGGTACGATCACTCCTGCGGAAACAATTAAAGAGGCGGCAAAAATTCTGGCAGATTATTTTAATGTCTTAGTGGAACAAAAACAACCACGAAAGGAGAAAAAAGAAGTTGTCAGAAAACCAAAAGTAGAGAAAGATGCGTCAATTGAAGAACTTGAGCTGTCTACCCGGATAACGAACGCATTAAGAAGTGCTGGTATAGAAACTGTTGGGCAACTACTATCCTCACCTAAGGATCAATTATCGAAATTAAAAAATATGGGCGCTAAATCTATTAGCGATATAGAGGAAAAAATAAAGGAAAAAGGGTTAGTGTAATACATGTGGAAAAGAATATCAGGACGAAAACTTGGGAGAAACACTAATCAGAGGAAAGCTTTATTTAGAAATTTGGCTTCCCAACTTATCATCAGGGAAGCTATTACGACAACAGAAGCAAAAGCAAAAGCCGTAAAACCTTTCATTGAAAAGCTAATTACCATTGCCCGCTCCGGAAGCTTAAACTCAAGAAGAGCTCTTCTTTCTGAAATGACTCAAGAATCGCTAGTAAAGAAAATGATTGAGAGGATAGGACCGACCTTTAAAGATAGACCTGGAGGTTACACAAGGATAATTAAACTTGGACCTAGAGTTTCTGACAGTGCTAAGATGGTGCGAATTGAGTTTGTGGAAAATATTGCAGAGAAAGAAAAGACAGTACGGAAAGAACAAAAAAGGCCACAAATTAAAGTGAAAGAAGGGGCTAAAAAAAGACAGGCTCCTAAAAAGCCTAACAAAACAAAAGTAAAAGCAGTCTAAGATGGCAACACAAGCAAAAACGAAACTAAAAGAAAAAGAAATAAAATCAGAATCACGTAAGTGGTATTTAATTGACGCAAAAAATAAAATCTTGGGGAGATTGTCAACTAAGATAGCTGAAATTTTAATGGGAAAGCGTAAAATAAGTTTTAAACCATATCTAGATTCTGGTGATTATGTGATAATTTTAAATGCTTCAAAGGTGGCAGTTACTGGAGATAAAGAGCAAAACAAAACGTATTTCCGCTACAGTGGCTACCCAGGTGGGCTCAGATCTTCCAAATTTAGAGAACTAAAAAAAACCAAACCAAACGAGATAATATTTCATGCAGTAGCCGGAATGCTACCTAAAAATAAGTTAGGTAAGGCTTTAATTAAGAAATTATATATTTATTCAGGAGATAAACACCCTCACGAATCTCAAAAACCAGAGAGGTTGGATGTTTAATATGCCAAGGCTGAAAAACGATTCAAAAAAAACAAAGGATAAAGACTTTTTCGAAGGAACTGGACGAAGAAAAGAAGCGGTGGCTAGAGTTAGGTTATTTTTTAAAAAAGGCGATTTTTTACTAAATGATAAACCTATTGATGAATACTTTTCAAATATTGTTGAACAAAAGAAATACAACGAGCCGTTTCGTGTTGTGAATAGGCAAGATCAATTTTCAGGTTCAATAAAAGTTGAAGGAGGGGGAAAAATCGGTCAGATAGATGCAGTAGTGCTTGGTATTTCTCGAGCCTTGGCTAAATTTGATGAATCTTTTCGCCCAATTTTAAGGAAATACAAACTTCTAACCAGAGATCCACGAGTGAAAGAATCTCGACACTATGGACTTGCAGGGAAAGCTCGCAAGAAAAAACAAAGCCCCAAACGCTAAAGAGAAAGGGTCGAGAAAGGAGTTTATCCAAACCCGACCCTCAGAATCCGCGGGAAAAGACCACCCTAGACTGTTTTGAATTTCCCTTTGAGAGGGTTACAGTCTAGCTTTGCCAGACGATGGTACCATCACCTTTTAGTGGGAATCCAAACCAACCCTCACCATTCGTGTAAAACCAGATATCTACGTGGTTTCCTTGAACAGCGGAGCCGGTATCCTCACAGATGTAGACACGGATTGGATCCTCGCCAACAATGACAAAGGACCTACCCAGCCAACTTTCCTGGCAGGCTGCCGTGCCTGGGTGAACAGCGGTTCCTGTAGCAGTGTAGGTGCAGTAACCACCGCCATCATCTGGAACTTCTACGGTCCGAAGACAGTAGTAGAAGGTGATCCGGACATCTTGACGCTCGGTTCCAGTGCGCCCTTCTGGCCGAGGTACTGGTGTGGGTGTTGGTTTTTCCTCGACCCGAGGGGAAGGAGCGGAAATTGGTGCAGCAGGCTCTTTTAGGGCTTGCTTTTGCTGGATGGTCAGCCCGAAGGTGGTTATTCGACTGTGTTGGTACTGTGTGCTGGTGTTAGCCCCAGGAATTAATGCTAGGGACAGAGCAAGAATTAACACCAGTCCAAAGACGCGCAATCGCTTCTCTCCTTGGGCGGCCTCTCCCCGGAAACGGCTACTAAAGCCAATGCAAGGCTACCAGCTTATATATTATTTGTAAACAAGCAACGAAGCGTTAGTAGTATTTTCCTTTTATTATTGATTGGTAGAGGAAGAAAAGACCTGGTATGAGCGGTATGAGGGCGAATTTATATTGGCTTTCTGGTAGAATCCTTGTCATAAAATAAGCTAATGCTAGAAGAATTACTCCCCAAACGAGCCTATTTGGTCTTCGTAGCCACAACCAAAAGCTACCCATAAGTTTATTTTATCAGGTTTGATTATTATTTAAAATTTCAGCCATGGTTTTTGGGATCTCATCGATAAGATCGGACGCGTTGTAATAAAAAGAAACTTTTTCTTTCAACCTATCACCTGCTAGCCCGTTGATGAAGACTCCAACACAAGCTGCTAAGAATAAATCGTTTTTGCAAGCCATCGCCGCCAATAATCCCGCAAGTACGTCTCCAGTTCCGCCTTTTGTCATTCCGGCATTGCCGTTTGTGTTCACTGAGAATCTTTCGCCGTCACTAATATAATCTTCTGCACCCTTTGAAACTACTATACAATTGTATCTTTTTGCTGCTTCAAAGACAGCTTTCTTTGTAGCGGGCTTGCCGAAAAGGATTTCAAATTCACCTTTGTGTGGGGTGACGACACAATTTGGGTTTAAAAGCCGTTTATCCAAAATTTTCAACGAATCAGCATCCAGGATAAGTTTTTTATGTGGAAGTTTTTCAAGCACGGCGTTGGTTAATTTTTCTGTATCGGCACTTATGCCAAGCCCTGGGCCGATCAAGATGGCGTCGACTTTTTCAGCAACAGTAAAAACCTCTTTTCTATCAATCGTGATAAAAACAGCGAGGCTAGACTTCATTTTCTTAATAAGTTCATTATTTTCAGGAACCGAGGAAAAATAAACTAAGTCGACAATTTTACTGGCAATTTTAACGGCAAAAAGTGGAGCACCATGGAATTTCTTGCTCCCGCCGATTATTAATAAACGACCGTTATCTCCTTTGTGGGAATTTCTGGGAGGTTTATATAAATCTTCAACGATCGATGAATCAATTTTTCTTTCAATCATTATTAACTTTAGTATATCAATTTATATTTAGCGACAGAAAAAGAGGATTATTTATTTGGTGTTTGGATATTTTTTTCTTTTCCAGCTAGCCATGCAATAATAGTGGCGATTAGGACTGGTGGTACACTAACGATAAGCGTTGGGACAACCGGCGCGTTATCAGCGGTATTAAATCCTGCTGCAAGAATAGCGGGAACAATGAAAAATAATATCGGTAATTCTATCCATTTACTAGTAAGTTTACTGACAAAATAAGCAACTGCAATGAAGATCGTTCCTGAAATAACCAGCGGAATATATATTGCTAAAGGATTTTGGTTGGTGTCTCCGCAATATATTTGATTTGTATTACAAAAATATTTGTAAAGAAGTGCTCCAAGAAACGAGGTAATTATATTGGCAGCTAAAGCATAAAATAATACTTTTTTATTCATATTACGCCATGTTCGCCTTCATCTTACTCCGAAATTCCAAAATGTCCAGCCCAACTCGGTTATAATAACCAGTCGTAAATAAACTTCAAACCTATCAGCAGGATTGCGGCTAAAACGACTTTCTTAAATTTCTCTTGAGGTACTCTTTGAACGATTTGTTTACCGGTGAAAGAACCAATGAAAGCCAGAATTATAAGGACGGGAAGATACCAATAATACTTAGAATTTAGAAAACCCTGTTGCAAGTAAACAGGAATTCTGGTTACATCAACTGCAAGAGCAATAGAAGCTGCGGTAGCAATATACTTTTCTTTCGGCAGACCAAAGGCTGTCAGAAAAGCCCCTCTTAATGCTCCGCCGGTTCCAATAAGTCCTGCCAAAAATCCCGACAAACTACCACCAATTATGGCATTGGTAGCCGTTGCATTAAACTTCAAGTCCTCTTTCCAAAGAGAGTATCCAGCATATATTACTAAGAAAATACCAAGAATACCCTTCAAAACCTCTTGATTAAGTTGAGA
>MHCR01000010.1:17796-25556 GCA_001816695.1 Candidatus Woykebacteria bacterium RBG_16_39_9b | reverse complement strand
TAATAATTAGGTTTTTATCTAGCCCGTGTCGAAAAAAACCAATTCTGCCAATGTTTCCTGCAATATGAAGAAAAGCAACTAACACTAACGCGCTGCGAAAGTCAAAAAAGAGCAGTGCAAGTGGTAGAAAAACAGTGGAAGAACCAAAACCAGCAGTCGTGCCAATAACTTCAGCGACAAAAGCGGAAACAAAAAACAGTATACCCACCATTAAATTCTAACACAGAAGATTTTCTGGTCGGCCTTGTTGGACGATTTAAGGAACCTCTGGCCTTATTCAAACTCGTTTGATTTTACAATTAAAATGTATTACTTTTATTAGTTTGCTCTAATATAATCGGTTTGCTACAATTTATTAAATGATTGAAGGATCGCCACAATCGAATTTGCCAGATTCTCCTAGTTCATTAAACGAAAAACCTTTTAGTTGGAAGATTATATTAGGCATGATTGGTGGTGCAATAATTGTTATTGCATTAGGGTATGCTGCAGTAGTCTTGAATATATTTGAAGAACCCAGCCAACAAACTTCTAATGGGGAAAAAAACACTACTGATACTAGCGGGAACGATTCAACTAATAAGCAAAAGTTTTGTGAGCAGTATGGTACATTTGAAGTGAAAAAGGAAGATCTATTTGAAGAATATGAAACAAAACCCGGCGATACACTTAGAAATATAGCTAAGAATGAACTTAATGATCCGACTCTGGCAACTGAAATAATAAAGGTTAATCCCACATTATCAAGGTATGAGATTGATGACGAACTTCCTTACAAACTTAAATTATATTTGCCTAACGAAAAATATGACGAGGAAGGAATAACTACTTATATGAAGGCCAGGGGAAATATCGAATTTAATAAAGAAAAACCGATGTTTGGTGTAAATGCGCCAAATTCAGGGACCGGACCATTTATTATCACAGACAAGATTAAAGACAATTTAAACGGTATAAAATTGGGTGACTGTGTTGAAGTGGTCTATGGAAGCAAAGGTTTTGATCCCCAAAAAGTAGTCTTTGAGGTAAAAATACAAAATTCGAAAAATTAACTGACTTTGGTCGGGGTGGGGAGAATCGAACTCCCGATACCGCACCCCCAGCGCGGTGTGTTACCATTATACTACACCCCGTAAAAACAATTGATATTTTACAACTCCTTATACTACAATTCAATTAGGACTAAAATCTGCCTAAATGGATTTTGGAAAATTAATAACAGAGTCATTTAATATTGCCTGGAACAAAAAGATTCTTTGGATTTTCGGCGCATTAGCAGGAGGTGTTTCGGGTTTTGGGGGAATTTTTAATCTTATATCATACGTCCCCTCAAGTTTACCTTTTGAGTCTCCGAAAGATAAAGCGTTAAGTACCCTTAATGTTCTGGGCGCAAACACCGCTTCACAAGATAACCAGGTTTGGTATAAAACAGCTTCAGACGTACTGTTTTCGCCAGATCTTCAGGTAATTATTCTAATCATTCTAGCTGCTCTTGTGGTGATACTTTTATTTGGTCTTTTAGCTGCGTTTATTAATAATCTGGCAAACTCGGCACTTGTTTATTCAATTATTAACTTACCAGAGAGGGAACCAAAATTAAACGAGGGACTCAAAGCCGGTCTACATTTTTGGTTTCGATATCTCAAGCTAAACCTGATAGTAATCTCGTCTTACCTGACATTAATTATCCTCCTTATCGTAGTCCCTTTAATTTTTTTCCTGTTAAGTTTAAAAATAATTGGAATCATTTTTGCCATAATCTCCTTCCTATTGTTTCTTTTATCAATCTTTATTTTAGGAATTCCCGTATCTATAATTTTACTGATCGCACAGAGAATTATTATTGCTAAAAATTCTCAAGTAATTGATTCATTAAAAGAAGCCGTTTTACTCTTTAAGAATAATTTAGGCAATTCAATCTTAGCTTGGTTAATTATTTGGGCGCTAAGTTTTGTCTACGGTTTTTTAACACTTTTCCTAACTTTCATAATTGGCGCGCCGTTAGTCGGGATTGTTATAGCTAGTTTCAATACAAGTGTAGCAGCTGGTATTACAGTTATTGCTGTATCAGCTGTGATTTTTATGACCATCTTTATATTAATTGGGTCTGTTTGGAGTGTGTTTCAAAGTAGTTTTTGGACAATCTTTTACACCTATTTAGAAAGGAGGTGATATAAATGCAAGAAGAAAATCAGACACCAACCCCAATTCCAGAAAGCACCACACCCGTTGTTAGTGTGCCAGTACCAGTGCAGTCTGAGGCACAACCTGCTTCTTCTACAGGGGATACTGGGCCAATGGAATATGCAAGTTTTTGGCAAAGATTTGCAGCGTCGCTTGTAGACGGATTTTTAGTAGTAGGAATATTATTTCTTGTTGTGTTTGTGTTGGCAGGAGTTGGCGGCGTATTGTCCCCTGAAAGAGATACCGCCTTTCTTGTGTTTATTTTACCAATGTATTTATTAGTGTACGCCTATTCACCTTTTATGGTAGGTAAATACGGTGCTACATTGGGCAAAATGGCGGTTCATATAAAAGTTGTTGATGCCAATGGTCAAAGACCAAGTTGGGGCACAGCCATATTGAGAGAAATTGTTGGAAAGTTAGTTTCTGGACTAATTCCATTTGCAATCGGTTATCTTTGGATGTTGTGGGACAGCCAAAAACAAACAGTGCATGATAAAATTGCTGGTACATACATAGTGAAGACAAAGTAGCCGGTAATTTTGCGAGAATTAGACTTGTTGAAATTGGCATTTCAATTAACGTTCCTTTATACCAAAAACCGCTAGTAAATAATAAGTTGTTTTGTTACAATAAAGCTGCTACCTGCCTACCTAAAAGGGAGGTATTTTTATGGACAGCGCAAAAATTAATGCTATAAAAGCAGCCATGGGTGAGATTGAAAAGCAATTTGGAAAAGGTGCAATTATGCGGCTTGGTGAGGCTGGGACTAAAATGGCGGTTGGTGTAATACCGACTGGTTCTCTGGGGCTCGATTTGGCATTAGGAGTAGGAGGTTTACCAAAAGGTAGAATTGTCGAAATTTTTGGTCCTGAAGGAGGTGGAAAAACGACCCTTGCTCTTCACGTTATCGCCGAGGCTCAAAAAAGAGCCGGCACAGCAGCCTTTATAGATGCAGAACATGCTCTTGATCCCGCTCGAGCAGAAAGTATCGGCGTTGATCTTAAAGACCTTCTGGTTTCTCAACCAGATACGGGAGAACAAGCCCTTGAGATTGTTGAGACGTTGGTTAGAAGTGGTGCAGTAGACATTGTTGTCGTGGATTCGGTGGCAGCTTTGGTTCCTCGGGCTGAGGTAGAGGGCGAAATGGGAGATTCTTTTATTGGTATTCAAGCTAGACTTATGAGCCAGGCAATGCGAAAACTTGCTTCAGCAATCTCAAAATCTAAAACTTTAGTTATATTTATAAATCAATTGCGAGAAAAAGTGGGAATAATGTTTGGCAATCCTGAAGTGACACCTGGTGGTCGGGCTCTGAAATTTTACTCCTCCGTACGGATCGATATTAGAAGAATTGAGAGCATTACAGATGGGCCAGATACAATTGGAAATCGTGTGAAGGCCAAGGTAGTGAAGAATAAAGTGGCGCCACCGTTTAAAGTTGCTGAATTTGATATTATGTTTGATCGAGGGATTTCAAAAGAGGGGTCAATTATTGATGCAGCCATTGACAAGGGCGTCATTAAAAAAACTGGTGGTTGGTTTTCATATAATGGTCAAAATATTGCTCAAGGAAGAGAATCAGCGAAAGGTTATTTGGAAGAGCATCCAAAAATAGCTGTTGAGGTGGAAAAAAAGGTAAAAGATATTGGCACAAAAGAAATACCACGCCAAAAAACTGCTTAACTTCCTGGTAAAAGAAAGGCTGCACAAATTCTGTACAGCCTATCGATCCGACACTCGCTGG
Source organism: Candidatus Woykebacteria bacterium RBG_16_39_9b (assembly GCA_001816695.1). Taxonomy (GTDB): domain Bacteria; phylum Patescibacteriota; class Microgenomatia; order Woykebacterales; family RBG-16-39-9b; genus RBG-16-39-9b. Next base: position 21,625 of record MHCR01000010.1, on the reverse strand, counting down.
GTCTAGTTTAAACTCTCGCATAACCATTTACGGTTACCTACCCCTCTTCGACGAGAGCCGGAACGCGTTTGAACATAAACCAGCGTGTTCCTTGGCGTTCAACCGCGAGCAATGGAAATTCCCGCCCGAGCAGCATGGCCAATTGGTCTTGGTAATCCGATGCTGCCCGCGCTTGCTCATTAGAGATCCATACTTGTCCAGTGCTTTGAAGATCCTGCACCGCCTCTAGCAAAATCTTCGGGATTCTGAACTCTAAGAGTTCTCGGCCGTCCCCATCAAAAATTTGCATGCAGATCCTCCTTATCAAGCGGCTACTTCTCTGCTTTCTAGGTTTGATTTATACCAAAAAAAGCTTTTGGAAGCAACAGTTAGTTGGTAAGGGCTCTCAGTATTGATATAATCGAGAGCATGGCGACCATTACAGATATATCTCCTCAAAAGAAAGACCAAAAAAGATTTAATATTTTTATTGATGGGGCATTTGCATTTGGAATTTCAGCGGATTTACGATTTGAAAAAAAACTCAAAACAGGTCAAACCATTTCCGAAAAGGACGTAAAAAGTTTAATTGCGGCTGATCAGATCGAGCGACTTTTAAATAAAGCCCTTAAGTTTTTATCCTTTAGACCAAGGAGTGAGCAAGAGATTAGAGTTTATCTACTTAGGAGGGGTAAGTTGAAAGATATTGAAAAAAGCGAAAGTGAAAAAAAAGAATATGAAAAATCAATTGATGAAGTAATACTAAAACTAAGAGGATTTTCCTATCTCGATGACAAAGAGTTTGCATCTTGGTGGTTAGATCAGCGCACTAAGTACAAACTAAGTGGAGGGTATCTAATTAAATCAGAGCTTATTCAAAAAGGAGTCGATAAAGAAATTATTAAAGAAATTTTAGATGGTTTGGACGAAGAAAAAATGGCTTTAGAGGTTGCTAAAAAGAAGACCATTTCTTACAAGAGGCTGAATAAAGAAGAGCTTAGGATTAAACTAGGTCAATTTTTAGCTCGTCGAGGTTTTAATTGGAGTACGATCAAAAAAGTCGTTGACACACTCCTTAAAAACCAGTAGAATAGGAGGGTGCTTTATCATAAATTATATTGATATAGCAGTATTTTATTGTTTTATCAACGACTTTTACAGGAAGGATTAAGGTGAATATTTATCATGAATCCGATTTTAATAGCTGTTTTAGCCCTAGTAGCAGGGGCTGGGGTGGGCTTTGTATACCAAAACTACCTAACTAAACAAAAAAAACCCACAAAAAAAGAAGAATCCTCAAAAGAAGAACTTCCAACTTCAGCAAAAGAAATTATTATTGAAGCACGAGATCAGGCCTTTCGTATTAAAAAAGAAGCGGAGGAAGAAGCAAGAAAAATTCGATCTGAGGTAATGAGTCTTGAAGCAAGACTAGCTGCCAAAGAAGAATCTATAGAAGAAAAGTTGAAAGATGTGGAGAGAAAGGAAAAGACACTGGCCGAAAGAAATGAGGAGTTAGAAAAGACAAAAAATGAACTTGTTACAAAACTAGAAAAAGTTGCTGGTATAACCCGAGATGAAGCTAAAAAACTTATTCTTGAGGCAACGGAAAGTCATCTTAAAGAAGAGATTGCCAGGAGAATAAAAGAATCAGAAGAACAAGTTAAAAAGGATGTGGATGAAAAATCAAAAAGTATTTTAGTAGACGCTATGAAGCACGGTGCAACCGATTATGTTGCGGAATATACCACTTCAACCGTTAAACTGCCTGATGATGAAATGAAAGGGAGAATAATTGGTCGTGAGGGCCGCAATATTAAATCTTTTGAGATGGCTACAGGTGTTGATGTTGATTTGGATGATCCGGGGATAATTCGACTTTCATCGTTTGATGGTGAAAGAAGAGAAGTAGCCAGAGTATCTCTCGAACGTTTAATGGCAGATGGAAGAATCCAACCATCTAGGATTGAAGAAGTTGTAGATCGGGTAAGAGGCGATTTTGAAAAAGTTAGACGTGAAGAAGGTGAGAAATTAGCTCGCGAAGTTGGAGTACATAATTTACCAGGCGAAATAACTGAAACGTTAGGAAGATTTAAATGGAGATATTCATATGGTCAAAATCTTTGGCTTCATACCCTTGAGGAAACTAAGATTGGTATGGCGATTGCTCGAGAGATAGGTGCAGATGTAAATGTTGTTAGAGAAGGCTGTCTCTTCCATGATATTGGAAAGGTCTTTACACCAGAACAAGAAGGTACCCATGTTCAAGTTGGGGTGGATTTTCTTAAAAAGTTCAATATTGATCCGAAAGTTGTGGCATCTGTTGAGGAGCATCATGAGGATAAGCCATTTTCTTCTGTTGAATCTACCATAGTTTGGATTGCAGATGCAATAAGCGGTTCTCGTCCAGGAGCAAGACACGAATCTGTCGAAGATTACATAAGACGTGTGAAGGAAATTGAAAATGTGGCTAGTTCTTTTCGCGGAGTTGAGAAATCATTTGCTATAGCTGCCGGCCGTGAAGTTAGAGTTATTGTTATACCGCAACAAATTAGCGATGCCGATCTGACTAAGCTTGCTCACGATATTGCTGATAAAATTCATGATTCGGTAAAATATCCTGGACAAGTTAAAGTTACAGTTATTCGAGAAAATAGAGCAGAGTCTGTAGCTAGATAAGGATGCAAGATTTTAATGAAAATCTTTAATTTACGCAGAATTTTATGAAAATTCTTTTTATCGGTGACATAGTTGCAAAACCAGGTAGAGCTGCTATTAAAGAGGTTCTCCCAGACTTAATTAAAAAAGAAAAAATAGATTTAGTTATTGCTAATATAGAAAATCTAGCTCATGGTAAAGGTGCTACTGATATAACTGTTAAAGAGATAAGAAATGCAGGTGTGGATATTTTTACCAGCGGCAATCATATTTGGTTTAGAGAAGAATTTGCTCAACTGATGAATTCAGATCCAACTATAATTAGGCCAGCAAACTACCCTGCCGATGCAGCTGGATTTGGATTTACGTACGCCAAAGTAGGCAGGGAAAAAGTCTTGATTACCAATTTGATTGGAAGACAGTGGATTGATGAGCCAACCGATGAGCCTTACAGAACAATTGATGCTCTTTTGTTGGATCAAGTCGAAAGAGAAAAACCCAGCGCCATAATTATAGATTTCCATGCAGAAGCGACAAGTGAAAAAAATGCTCTGGCTTGGTTTTTGGATGGCAGAGTAACTGCAGTGCTTGGTACACACACGCACGTCCCAACCTGTGACGAGCGTATATTTCCGGGTGGAACCGCTTTTGTAACTGATGTCGGTATGACAGGAGCTCTAAACTCAGTTTTAGGAGTGGAGTCTGAAATAATAATCAGAAAGCAGAAAGACCCTGGGCCAACAAAATTTGAATGGGTTGAAACCGGCCCCAAAGTTTTTCGTTCAGTACTTATAGAAACCAAAAAAGACGGCGGTGCAAAATCTATTGTTAGGATTGACAAATTGTTGAAATAACAATAAAAATAAAGAAACGAGAGGAGGTGACATATATGCTAAAGGCAGACATGATTGAAAAAGTAGCAAAAGATGCTAGATTAACTAAAAAAGCCGCGAAAGAAGCGGTTGATTCAGTTTTTAGCTCTGTAGAAACAGCTCTAAAAAAGGGTGAGAAAGTCGTTGTTTCAGGGTTTGGTACTTTTATTATTAGATCTCGCAAAGCTCGGGCCGGAAGGAATCCACAAACGGATCAGACTATTCAACTTCCTCAGATGAATACAGTAGGTTTTATAGCCTCTAAAGGTATAAAGAAGTCAGTACGTTAGCAGGTGAGAAATCTCTAAAAGAGTACTTATTAC
>MHCR01000010.1:17545-17687 GCA_001816695.1 Candidatus Woykebacteria bacterium RBG_16_39_9b | reverse complement strand
AAAAAAGCGCCAGTTTAGAAAAATCTGACCATATAGTTATAAATACCTGCATGGTTCGTCAGCATGCGGAAGATAAGATATACGGCATTATGAAGGGACTCGCACCACTCAAAGAAAACAATCCCCACTTTAAGCTAATTGT
>MHCR01000010.1:16925-17538 GCA_001816695.1 Candidatus Woykebacteria bacterium RBG_16_39_9b | reverse complement strand
TGTTTAGTTGGTGCGATGGTGCGAGACACAAGCGGTAAATTTTATCGGTTAATGAAAAGAAGACTTCCTTTGGTTGATGAATTTTTACCAATTGACGAAGTGGGATTTGATATACCAATTAAACGTGAAGATAAAGAACACGCATGGGTCGTAATATCTCAAGGTTGTAATAATTTCTGCACCTTCTGTATAGTCCCTTTTACTCGCGGAAGGGAAACTTCTCGACCATGGGAAGATATACTGGCCGAAGTTGGTAACTTAAGATCTCTTGACTACAATAAAGTTACACTTCTTGGCCAAAATGTTAATTCTTATGGAGCAGATTTTGTTAAAGAACAATTTAAAAATGGTAAATTTTTTTTGTCGGACGGTAGAAATATTTTGCCAGTGATGGTACATATGTCAATGGGTAGAAAGAGAATCCCCACCATCTTTCCATATTTGCTTGAGGAAGTAGCAAAGCGCGGTTTTGAAAAAGTTTCCTTCCTTTCCTCAAACCCTTGGGATTTTTCCAATGAATTAATCGATACAGTAGCGGCCAACCCAAACATAGATCGTTATATACACTTACCCGTTCAAGCTGGAGATAATCAAATATTGCGTCGTATGAACC
>MHCR01000010.1:9825-16832 GCA_001816695.1 Candidatus Woykebacteria bacterium RBG_16_39_9b | reverse complement strand
AAAGCGCATTCCAAAGCACAGTTAATTTAGCCCGTAAAATCGGTTGGGCGGTGGCATACATTGCGATGTATTCACCCAGGCCTCATACAGCTTCGTATCAAAATTTTCCTGACGACGTATCTTCTGAAGAAAAACACCGCCGCTTCCACATTCTTGATGAATTTATTAATAAGAGAAGCTTGCAATTTGATGATCTAAAACAAAAAGTTAGTACCCCCGTTTAATTTTGTCAGAGATCTTTATTTGTTAGTTTTTTTAAACTAAACTAAAAGTAGTGAAAAACACTGCCATTTCTAATAAAGATTTAATTGACGAGGCAAAGCGGGTTCTTTATGGTAATCTTAAAATCGGCTATTCAAAATGGGTTAGAAGTGATTATAAGTATATTAGTCCGTCTACACATCACTATACTCATCAATGGTTTTGGGATTCTTGCTTTCATGCAATTGTTTTATCCCATTTTGACCTTGAACTGGCTAAAAATGAAATCAGAAATCTTCTCAAAGCCCAACGTTTAGATGGTTTTGTTCCCCATATGGTATTTTGGCAGCATGGAATTTTCGGTTGGCGAGAAATATTGCGCCCACTGGAATCAAGCCTTTCAGCTTCTCCTAAGACAAGCCAGCTTATTCAACCACCGCTTATTGCCCAAGCTGTCGAAGCAATTTACCGAGAAAAAAAAGACCAAGATTTTCTTTACGAAGTTTTACCCAAGCTTGTTGCTTATTACGATTGGCTCTCTAATGAAAGAGATCCAGATAACGATGGTCTCATTTCAATAGTTGCCCCTTATGAATCTGGGATGGATCAATCTCCTTCCTACGACCCAGTTTTGGGCGTAAAGGGAAGTTCAGCTATTGTTGCATCAGTGCTTGGTAGGACAGTGACTTTCCGCAATATGATACGCGGTTATAACTTAGATAAAATTTTCGAAGACGATTATTTTAATGTTGAAGATGTATTAGTGAATTCAATTTATATTAAAAACTTAGAAGTTCTTTCCAAGCTTCTTCACGAGACTGATAATGAACAGGCAGCCCGTCGTTTTCACCTGCTTTACATCAAATCAAAAGAAGTACTTATTAAAAAATGTTATAACAAAGACGATGGATTCTTTTATGACTTATATGGTAGAAATGAAAAGATCGCGAAAGTTAAAACGGTTAAAGGTCTTATACCCTTGATACTGGACCTACCAAAAACAATTATCGATAATCTTACTAAAAAACATCTCTTCAACGCAGAAGAATTTAATCTTCCTTTTGCAGTACCAACAGTGTCAAGAAATGAACAAGCTTTTTCAGCGGCCCCCGTGATAGTGGCAAAAGAACCGATTATATGGAGGGGACCAACATGGATTAATACCAACTGGTACATTATAAAGGGTTTACAACGTCACGGTTTTGAAAAAGAAGCTGAGAGAACTATCGATAAAAGTGTGGAATTGATTCGACTGAGCGGATATAGAGAGTTTTTCAATCCCTTTACAGGTGAAGGTTACGGGGCCCACAATTTCGGTTGGTCAACCCTTATCGTCGACATGCTCCTTTCCTAGAGTTTTTACTGTGTGTTAAACTCCAAGAATCATGAAAAAATTGTTAGTGATAGTAGGTCCGACTGGGACGGGAAAAACGGATCTTGGGTTAAAACTAGCAAAAAAATTTAATGGCGAGCTTGTTAGCGCAGATTCTCGGCAGATTTATATCGGTATGGATATTGGAACAGGGAAGGAAATAGAGAGTTCAAAGTACGATGTTAAAAAAAATAAGGGGAGTTGGGTAGTTAATGGTATTCCAATACATCTTTATGATGTAATAAATCCAGATAAAACCTTTTCGGTTGTCGAGTATCAACAAGAGGCACTGGGAAAAATTAAAGAGATAGAAAATAAAGGGAAATTGCCAATTCTTGTCGGGGGCACTGGTCTCTACGTTCAAGCAATTGTAGAAGGTGTAAACATACCCAAGGTTCCTCCGGACAGCAAACTTCGGGCTAAACTTGAGTCCAAACCTTTAGCGACTCTTGTAAGTCAACTAGAACAAGTTGATCCAAAAACGGCAATTAAAATTGATAAACAGAACCCTCGTCGAGTAATTCGTGCTTTGGAGGTCTACTATAGTAGTGGGCAATCATTTTCAAGCTTGGAAGAAAGATTTAAAGTGAATTTTGATTCCGTACAAATCGGTCTAACTGCCCCAAGAGACTTTCTTTATAAAAAGGTGGACGATCAGATTGACGATTGGTTCAGAGTGGGATTTATTGAAGAAGTGAAAAAGCTCATAAGTGACGGTTATGATGAAAAACTTCCTGCATTAACTTCACTTGGTTATCGCCAAGTGGCAATGTATTTAAAAGGTAACCTAACAATCGAAGAAGCTAAACAAAGAATCAAGTGGGAGCATCACGGCTATATCCGACGGCAATTCACCTGGTTCCGAAAACGAAAAAATATTGTTTGGTTTGATATTAGTGATCCAGATTTAATAAGACAGATAAATGCATTTATCAAGGCTTGGTTAGTGCAGAAATGATTATATTCTGATAAAATTAGGTTTACAGGACTCTTTTAAAGATGAAATCACAAGTCATTGAAATCTCTCCTAAAACAATTTTTATTACAATTGCAATTCTTTTTGGCCTTTTTGTTGCGTGGCAAATCAAGGGTATACTACTATCGTTAGTGATTGCTTATATACTAATGAGCGGATTTGCACCACTGGTTGATTGGTTTGAAAAAGAAGGTGTCAATAAAACAGTAGCAGTGCTAGCTACCTTTATTTTAATTATTAGTGTTTTAGGTCTTCTTATTTTCGCAGTGATCCCCCCGCTTATCGTCCAGACACGAGAACTAATTTTGAGTCTTCCTCAATACATTGATAGTCTGGATAGGTTTGTCCAGACTAAAAACGGCTTGCCCAACATTACGATAGATGATATCACACAATTTTTGACTCAGAGGATAGATAAAGCGTTAACCAATGTCTTATCCGTCATTCTTAACGTTTTTACTGGATTCTTAACATTTATAACTGTAGCGGTTTTTTCTTTTTATTTACTTTTGGAGCGAGACAAAATTAAGCAAAATCTTTTTATATTCTTTCCGCATCTTTCGAAAGAAAGGGTCTATAGGCTCGGGCATAAAATTGAAGAAAAGTTAGGCGCATGGCTTAGAGGACAGGTTACTTTAATGTTATTAGTCGGAGCAGCAACTTGGCTTGGCTTGACAATTTTAGGTATAAAATATGCCCTTCCTTTAGCAGTTGTGGCTGGTATCCTGGAGATTGTACCAATTATTGGACCAATAATTTCGGCAGTTCCAGCCATCATTATCGCATTTGTTCAAAATCCAGTTTTAGTTATTGCTGTAATAATTCTTTATGTAGTTGTACAACAAGTTGAAAATTATCTTCTTGTACCAAAAGTCATGGAGCGTGCAGTTGGTCTTTCCCCACTTATAATTATCTTTGCATTGTTGGTTGGCGGTAGTTTATTGGGTATTATAGGAGCTTTGTTAGCTGTTCCGGTAACCGCGATCATTCAAGTGATTTTGGAAGATTTTCATGATCATCCAACAAAATCTTAGATACACTCAAGGCAAATTTCAAATAAGATAAATCCAATAACGTATGAAAGGTAAATAATTATCAAAGCAGCGGCTAGCGGTTTTCCCGGAAATTTTTCATGCACAAGAATTAAGCCAAGCAGTGAGATAATAAAAAGTATTGGAGCAGAAACAAACAGGACAACTTTTGGAATTGTAGCTGGATTTATGATAGTCCCAAGCCCAAGAGCCATGGAAAGATCTAGAACAGAGGCTCCGGCTAAATTTCCAACGGACAAAGATATTCTTTTTCGAATGATTGAATTTATAGCCGTTGCAAGTTCCGGTAAAGAGGTGCCAAAAGCTATGACCGAAACCGCAATAACAATGTCTGGAACTCTAAGTAGAGCAGCCAAACTTTCAGCCGAGTCTACTAAGAACTTTCCGCCAAAAACAAGCAAAAGCACCCCCAAAAAGAAATCAACGCTAATTTTTAAACTGTGGTCACTTGAGAAATAGTTTTTAATTGACCAAAAACGATCTTCCACCTGATCAATAAAATGTTCCTCGCCCTTACTTAATATAAACTCAAGACTTAAATAAACTGCAGCCAGAAAAACTAAAAGTAGCCCGCCAATCAATCCTATTGATCCTCCTAGTGAAAGCGCAAAAACCACCGCTAAAAGAAAAATAAAAATGTATATAGCTCGGGTATAGTAATTTTTTTCAATCTGAGGTTTTGAAAAAAGAAATAATACTCCTAAAACGAGCGCAAGGTTGACGGCTGGGGATCCAATAACTGTTCCAACAGCAATTCCACCTTCATTTTGAGCGCCGGAGATAAAAGAAACAACTGCCTCAGGCAGTGTAGTTGCAACTGCAACAAGAGTAGCACCAATAACAATTTTAGAAACATTTAATCGGTTGGCTATTTCTACGGCAGCTGTGCCGAGAATGTCTGCGCCTTTTACAACAGCTGCTATGCTTAGTAAAAGAATAAAAAATTCGGGCATTAAATTCATTATAACAGCACAATAAGTTGAATTTAAGGTGAAATTTTGCTAAAATAGGGTCCGCTCAAAGGTAACCGGATGATCGGTCCGATTAAATCGGACAGGAAAGTCCAGGCAGCAAGCCAACACCTGACGGACTTTAAGGTCCGACTCGAAAGAGCTGGTGCCCAACTGTTTTTGATCCGAAAGAGCAGTTGGGACGGAGTCTGAATTGACAGGCTTCGAGAGCAACAGAGACGTAGTTCCGGTTCTCGGTGACTAGAATCGGAAGTGAAACGGGCAATCCCAGGGGCTGCAATCGCCGAATTCCGCGTTGACAGTTGGGATAGCGGAGAAGACGCGAGCACCCCGACTAAATCGGGGAGGTAGCCACGTATAACGTGACACCTAGATAGATGATCATCTAAAAACAGAACCTGGCTTATGAGCTACCTTTGAGCCTCAAAGAACTTCACCACTAGTGGAGTTTTTTGTTTGACTTGACAACAAAAAAATTAAGATTTACAATTTCCACGATGAAGAAATTATTAGTCGCTCTTCCAATATTGGCGCTTCTTATCTTAGTACCATCAGCGTCGGCCAACGATAAAGATAATCACAAAACAAAAGTAGTGACTTTACCAGTGGGTGAAGTGGTCAATAAAGATTATTTTGCCTTTGGCGATATAGTTGAAGTGTCTGGGACAGTAAATGGCGATGTTTACGCGTTTGGCGGCCAAGTTCTTGTGGACGGAAAAGTAAACGGCGATTTAATTGCAGCTGGTGGCATGGTGAATATTTCAGGGGATGTTTCCCAAGATTTACGAGTTGGCGGGGGACAGATAACAATTAGCGGGCAGATTGGTAGGAATGTTACCGTTGGTGGGGGGAACGTAGAATTTACAAATGATGCAACCGTGCGTGGTAGTATACTGGCCGGTGCGGGTAATGTTACTTTAGCTTCTCCGGTGGGAACCAACGTTAAGATAGGTGCGGGAAACCTAACCATTTCTAATAAAATTGATGGTGATGTGGAAGCAGGAGTTGGGGATTTGAGACTAACTTCAAAGGCAAAAGTGGCTGGAAATCTCACATACTGGAGCGACCAACAAGCTTCGATCGATGAGCACGCCTTAGTTTCTGGTGAAATTACCAAAAAATCTGCTCCGAACATCGCAAAACCATCGGCGCGAGGTATTTTTGGCGGATTTGCGGCATTTAAAATAATTAGCACAGCCATTGGTTTAGTTTCGACATTTGTCCTAGGGCTGATATTAATAAGATTTTTTCCGAAGTTTTCGTCCGCTGCTGTAAATACACTGAACAAAAGACCACTAGCTTCCTTGGGTATTGGCTTTTTAACGCTAGTAGCAACACCAATAATTTTTGTACTGTTATTAATTACTGTAATAGGTGTACCGATCGCACTTATATTGCTCGCATTTTATTTAATAAGTTTGTATCTCGCTCGCCTTTTCGTTATGTTTTGGGTCGGTGCAGCTATATCCGCTCGAACCGGTAGAAAGCTTCATCAAGTGTGGGTTTTTATTATTGGACTGATTCTTTATTACGTAGTCACTTTGATTCCAGTGGTTGGCGGTATTACCACGTTTTTAGTGGTTACCTTTGGTCTTGGTGCTTTCTTGATTACAAAAAGAGATACCTATCTTGCCACGAGGAAGAGTAGCCTTTATTAAATGCATTTAACGTGGAAAATGTAAAAATGGAGGTTTCTAATTCGCCTACGACGTCTCATCCCAGGAGTTTACCCATAAGGTTCCCTTTTCTTTGACAAAGATCTTGCTTGTTGGGATAATTCTATTATGAAACAACTTCACCCAAAAGCCGTTTGGCTTTTCTTTTGGCAATACCTTCTACTGACAGCCGGTTTTTTACTGCCAGTGATTTTTTGGCTTGCTTTTATTACTTTTACAATTGCGTCGGATGTTCAAGGGATCGAGCCGGCTGATAGGAAATCCTTGTATCTTATGATTCTTCAACTGGGCCCTCTTTTTCTTTTGCCTTTTCTTATACTTATTCCATCACTCTCTTACTTGATTGCCCATTTGAATTATAAAAATTGGAGATTTCAAATAACAGAAGATGCTTTAAGGATAGAAAAAGGAATAATCTGGAAAAAATACGTTTCTATTCCTTATGAAAGAATACAAAATGTAGATATTTTAAGGGGGGTTTTCGCTAGGTTGCTTGGACTTTCAGATTTACAAGTGCAAACTGCTGGGGCTTCTGGCTATTCCCGTTACGGGTTTGCAGAAGGCCGGTTGCCTGGTCTGGGAATTTCTGAGGCAGAGGAGATTCGGGACGAGCTGATTAAACGGGCAAAAGGCAAAAAACCCGGAGTCTAAAACAAATTCCTTATTTACCTATGCTATAATGCTCTCGTATGCTTGCCAAAGTTTTCTCTGCCGCAACCCTTGGTTTGGATGCTGTTCCAATTACAGTGAAGTTGATAT
>MHCR01000010.1:5190-9496 GCA_001816695.1 Candidatus Woykebacteria bacterium RBG_16_39_9b | reverse complement strand
AGACATTTATTCCAACTGCTAATGCAAAAGAGGCGGCTATTGTTGATACTGTCAAAGTTTATTCAGTCGAAAATATCAAAGAGTTGTTCCATTTTTTAGCAGGATTTAAAAAAATAAAACCTCTTCAAAGAATTTCGGTAGACCTGGACAGATCTGTAGATTATGAATTTGATATGAAGGATGTAAAGGGACAAGAAACCGCGAAGCGAGCGCTCGAAATTGCGGCTGCAGGAGGGCACAATATCCTTTTGAAAGGACCTCCAGGGGCAGGTAAAACTCTTTTGGCTCGGGCTTTTCCCAGTATTTTACCGAATCTAACTTGGGCAGAAGCCCTTGAGGTCACAAAGATTTATTCTATTTTAGGCAATTTAAATAACGATCGAGCTGTTATTAGCACAAGGCCATTTAGATCCCCGCACCATTCAGCTAGCTCAATTGGTTTGGTAGGTGGAGGGGCTCGGCCAAAACCAGGAGAAATTTCTCTTGCCCATAGAGGAGTGCTTTTCCTGGATGAATTTGCTGAATTTCCTCGTTCTGTGCTTGAAACCCTAAGACAGCCGCTTGAAGACGGTGTTGTTACTATTTCAAGAGCCGCTGGATCAATAACTTTTCCGGCGAAATTCACTTTAGTAGCTGCGGCTAATCCCTGTCCATGCGGATTTTTGGGAGAAGTTACTCATGAATGTATATGTTCGCCGTCGCAAATAATAAGATATCAGAAAAGACTTTCAGGGCCAATTTTGGACCGTATCGATTTGCACGCAGAAGTACCATCTGTAAAGGTGGATAAACTCACCGCCCCTTTAGATAACGAGACTTCCACAAGTATAAGAGAAAGAGTCCAAAAAGCTCGCAATATGCAAATTAATCGTTTTTCAAAAATGGGTTTAACTTCAAATTCAGAGATGGGATCCAGACAAATAAAAATCTTTTGTCAGTTAGACAACGATTCGCTAAATCTTCTACGAGCAGCAGTTACACAAATGAAACTCTCAGCTAGGGGTTATACAAGAGTTCTGAAAGTATCTAGAACAATCGCAGATCTTGAAGAGTCTCAAGATATTAAGCCCACACATATCGCTGAAAGCTTACAATACCGACCAAAGTTCGAAAATTAATTAATAAACAGAAAAACCCCTTACTCTGGGGCTTTTCTGTATAGTAAAAAAAGGTAACTTAATAACTAGCCGCCAATTCTGAACATTTTGGTACCACAATTTGGACAAGTACCACGAAGCGCCTTTTTACCGTTTTTCATTGTAACTTGTTCTGGGTTAGCAACTTCTCTTTTAGTTCGGCATTTTACACAATACATTGAAGCCATAGTATTTGTAAGCTAAAGCAGGGGAATAGTAGATAAAATACCATCTACTAATAATCGCTTTGCTTTGAAGTTTCACCCCCTTTCAGACAGATCAATTATAAAATCATTTGAACCTAAATGTTTAGGTTCAACGTGCGTAAAACGAGCTTAACATACTAAATTGAGGCTGTCAAGCTCAAAACAATTTCCAGCAATATAATTATTGTTGAAATAATAATGATACGTTTCAAATCACGGAATACGTAGGAATAATCATAGCTACTTATAGATTGGATTGTCTTTACTTGTGGTTTTTCGCCGATCTTATCTTCCGTTTCTATGGCAGAGCCTTTTAAACTAACCTTTCCCTCTTCTAAATTGATCGTATATTTAAGACGCCGCAACTGAGACGATATTTTTTGTGCTTTGGTTTTTTTTGGCATGGCTTCGATATTAGCATAACAAGTGAATTTTGTGCAAGCTCAAAACTTCATACTTGCAATTTTTGAATGAAGAAGATATTATCGGGTAACAAGTTTACTCATAATGAGCTAAACTAATACCGTAATCTATATACTATAAGATAAATAGGATGAGTTTATTCCAGACATTGAGGGCGCGATTTAAAAAGCTCACAAAGAAAAAAAAGATTCTTTTACTTTTATTTTTAGGATTAGTGGCGATCTTTTCCTTAGCTGTCGGTTTTTACCTCGGTTTAAACGGAAATTTTGGACGTATCTTATCACCTATCGGTACCCTTTTGGAAAATAAACCTCCAGAACCTCGTGATTTTCCAAACCCAATAAACGGCGTTTTATACACAAAAAGTGAAGCAGCTAAATGGAAAGATAGACTTCCATTGGCCGTCGTGCTTGAAAATCACACCGACGCAAGACCGCAATCAGGGCTCTCGAAAGCCGAAGCGGTTTATGAGGTTTTGGCGGAAGGTGGGATAACCAGATTTCTTGCTCTTTACCTTGCAGAAGATTCAATTTTAGGGCCGGTTAGAAGTAATAGAACATATTTCCTAGATTGGCTTTCAGAATACAGGGCTGGTTATGCTCATATAGGTGGTAGCCCAGAAGCCCAAGCACGGGTTAAGGAATTTAATATATCAGATTTAGATCAATTCTTTTTGGGGGCTCCAACTTACACAAGAATTGCGAATAGATTTGCGCCTCATAATGTTTACACCACAACCGATAAATTGCGAGGCGCGGCCGACTCTAGAGGTTACAGGGGGCCAGTAAAACTTGAAAGCTGGTTATTTAAGGATGAAGAATCAAGCGCTTCTGCCAGACCAAAGAAGTTTGAATTGACTTTAAAGTTCAGAGAAAACGCTCCATACGTTGTCGATTGGAAATACAATCGAGAAAAAAATCTTTATCTGCGTTTCAATGGTGGAGCTTCTCATATCGATAAAGAAACAAACAGCCAACTTTCTGCAAAGACAATAATAGTGCAAGAAGTAATTATTACCCCTGATCCAAGTGGTCATAGCCGAATACGAATTAAAACAGTTGGTTCAGGACCTGTGAGAATTTTTCAAGATGGGAAAGTTATTTCTGGAAAATGGAAAAAAACAAGCAGAACCGGCCGTACACGGTTCTTTGATAATAAAGGTGCGGAAATAGCTTTTAATCGTGGCCAAATTTGGATTGAAATCATACCGGCGGGGTCACCGGTTATTATTAAAAAGAACTAACTGCCCAAAGGAGGTAAAATTATGGCCTATCAAGAAATCTCTGCCTTAAAACAGGTTTTTATAAGCAAAACAAGAGTTAAGCTGCTTCAAGTCTTTCTGTCTAATCCAGGTAGAATATTCTATGTCCGCGAGCTCGTACGCGCCATTGGGGAGCAGATAAACGCTGTGCGAGCAGAGCTTTCTAGAATGGAGAAGGCTGGCATGCTTTTTAGCGAAAGTAGAGCCAATAGGAAGTTTTATGGATTTAGAAAAGATTATATTTTTAATGACGAGCTATTGCGTTTAGTGGCAAAAACTACGAGTCTTGGGGGTAATATTATTCACGAGAAGGGTAAGTTAGGTAAGGTTAAACTTTCCATGCTGGCCGCCTCTTTTATGAAAAGAAGACCAGTTGGCCCAACAGATGTAGATTTACTTATAGTTGGTGAAATTGTTTTACCGCAACTAGCAAGTTTAGTTAAAGAAGCAGAGAATGATGTTGGGCGAGAAATAAATTATACGGTTATGACTGAAGAAGAGTTTAATTTCAGAAAAAGGCGTCGAGACCCGTTTGTCACCAGTATTTTGGAGAAACCAAGAGTGATGCTTATTGGAGATGAAGACGAATTAATTCGCTGATTGACCGATTTAACTCTCAAACGTATAATAGCTTGCATGAGTCGACCAAGATTAATTATAGCGGGAATAATAATATTAACCGTGTTAGCCGCTATAGCCGATTTGCCGCAAATTCCACTTAAGGTAAATGCAGGGCCAATCAAAATCAATACAGTTCTTTCCGGTCCAAAAATAAATATCAATGTTTTTGGGCTTTCTTTTAAGCGGGATTTGGATATAAAGCTTGGTTTAGATCTTCAGGGGGGTGCGGATTTAATATTAAGAGCTGACGTATCAAAGATTTCCGCCAATGATCGGGATCAAGCTTTGACTTCGGCGAAGGAAGTTATAGAACGGCGCGTTAATGCTTTAGGCGTTGCTGAGCCGGTTGTTCAAACCTCAAGAGTTGGAGAAGAGTATAGAATTATCGTCCAGCTGCCTGGCGTTCAGAATATTGAGGAAGCGAGGATATTAGTTGGACAAACGGCAAAACTTGATTTTCGTGAATTTATTTCTGAAAAAGACAATGAAAGTTTTGCTGATACTAGACTTCCCATTCCTACTATTGAAAATACCAAACCAACCGGTATCGATGGAAGAGATCTTAAAAGTGCTTCGGCGGATTTTCAAAGTGCAAGTACACAGCAGCAAGAAAGCGGTCCGGTTGTTCGTTTTGAACTGAAAAGTGAAGCCGCTGATAA
>MHCR01000010.1:2820-5079 GCA_001816695.1 Candidatus Woykebacteria bacterium RBG_16_39_9b | reverse complement strand
TACTGGTCAAACATCTGAAAGCTCCAAGATCCTTGCAATACAACTTAGTGCAGGCGCTCTGCCGGTTGAAAAAATAGACATCATTTCCGAAAGAACAGTTGGCCCAACACTTGGAAAAGAGTCGATCAATAAAAGTCTTTTAGCAGGAGCTGTTGGACTGATTGTTGTTGGCTTATTTATGGTTGCTTATTATGGTTTTTTGGGGTTGGTTTCCACCATTGCTTTAGCAATTTATACACTACTGGTTTTGGCGATATTCAAAGTGATACCAGTAACCCTTACCTTGTCTGGTATAGCAGGATTCATATTAAGTGTTGGTATGGCAGTGGATGCCAATATCTTAATTTTTGAGCGGACGCGCGAAGAGTTAAGAGGTGGTAGAAATCAATTCTCGGCTATGAAAATCGGCTTTAGTCGGGCTTGGAATTCAATTCGCGATTCAAATGTATCCTCTCTAATTACTAGTACAATTCTATTCTGGTTTGGAACGGGAGTAGTTAAAGGGTTTGCGCTGGCTTTAGCAATTGGTATTTTAGTCTCTATGTTTACAGCAATTGTGGTCACAAGAACTTTTCTTAGATTTATTTACAGAGAAAAAATATGAAACTTACAACGCGAAATAAACAGTTTAAGTTTTTGAAAAAACATTTAGAAAAAAAGAGAGATCAATTACGTGAAGAATTCGAAGAAAAACAAAGCGAGGCTGCAAAATGGGTGGCTACTCGCGGATTAAAGGTAGCCGATTTAGCTCAAATAGGAGCCAAAACCGTCTCAGCCGGAATAGCTGCTGGGACTCTTCTTCTATCTGTTGGATCAGCAACAGATAGAGGTATCGAACCTGCTTCTGAAACAAGAAAATTATCCGAGGGAGATTATCTTGCTTCTGTGAAATCTAATAAAGATTTACAACCTCTTATTAAAGAAGGACTTGCCGGCAGATTACCCACATCGGTTCGGCCTCTGAATGAATCTGAGGAGAAGGGCATTACAAATCTATTAACAGAAATATTAAATTATAGAGTTACTGCCGAACTTGATGGTAATAGACTTAACAGGAATTATGGCTATATTGGTGGTGAGCAGCATTTAGCAAGATACCCTGGTGAAACACTGCAAGCTCATTTTAACACTATTGAAGAGGCAAAACTTTTCGGCGCTTCTGGAATAGCTGGAAGACCTGGAGCATTTGGTTACTTTGCTTATGGATCAAATTCTTTAACAAATAAAGAAGTGAAAATGGAGAAATACTATGTTGCTGTACAGACTTTTGCCTCTCCTGGTTGGGGAACTAAAAGCGGTCTAGTTGATTGGTATAAGTTTCGTAAGGTTTTGGTTATCAATCCAAGAACAGGTCAAGGCGTTGTGGCGACCATTGCTGATTCCGGACCAGCAGCTTGGACCGGTAAAAGTTTTGGAGGTTCGCCGGAAGTAATGCATTATCTGGGATTGGGTGAAGGTGCTCGAAAAGGAGATGTACTGCTTTTTTTCATAGACGATAAAAATGATAAGATTTCTTACGGAGCAATTTAGAATATGGTATTTATAAGATTTTTGTTAAAAGAAAATATCCTGTCGACTCTAAAGTCACACGGATTTGGACAGCAAGAAAAAGAGGAATTGCTTTCTATTATTGAAGAGATATTTCATCATAAAATATTCTCTTCCGTTTTGGAAGAACTTCCAGAGAGTTCAAGAGAGGAGTTTTTAGAAATTCTTGTCAAGAAAAATGAAATTGAAACTGTTGAATTCTTAAGAAAGAGGATAGCTGATTTAGATATAAAATTAGAAAAAATTGCAAATGAACTAGAAAGTGAAATTGTGTTAGATATCGAAAGGATGAAAAAAAATCAATGATAGATTTCGTCTCTAAAAAGTGGTTTTACTTCGCATTTTCAACACTAATTCTTATACCAGGTTTAGTCTCTTTAGCAGTGTATAAACTTAATTTAGGGATAGACTTTGTTGGAGGAACTCTGATTGAAATTCGTTTTGAGAAAGCTGCCAGTAAGCAAGGATTAGAATCTGCTATCGAGGAGACAGGAGTGGAAGTCTCTACTGTGCAGACTACCGATCAAAACACTTTTTTGATAAGAACCAAACCTCTTGACGAAGAACAACATAAAAAATTGATTGAAGCAGTGGGAAATAAATTTGGGCTGTTAAATGAGTTAAGGCGAGAGACAGTTGGACCCACTATTGGCGCAGAACTTTTACGGAAAGCAATAATTGCCCTTGTTTTAGCGTCAGTAGCAATTGTAT
>MHCR01000010.1:2282-2793 GCA_001816695.1 Candidatus Woykebacteria bacterium RBG_16_39_9b | reverse complement strand
TTCCAAAGCCTGCTTCTTCTTGGCAGTTTGGCATCAGCGCAATTGTCGCCCTTTTACATGATGTTTTTGTGGTTGTTGGAGTCTTTTCCATCTTGGGCCACTTTTTCGCGGTAGAGGTTGATGCACTTCTTGTTACAGCACTTCTTACAATAATAGGTTTTTCAGTTCACGATACTATAGTTGTTTTTGATCGAATCCGCGAAAATTTATTACGAGAAACATATACTAGCTTCGCTGATACAGTTAACCATTCAATTATGCAAACTCTTGCTCGGAGTTTAAATACTTCTCTAACAGTAGTCTTTGTTCTTTTAGCTGTTTTACTTTTTGGCGGAAGCTCGATTCGCTGGTTTACGGTTGCGTTACTGATCGGTGTAATTTCCGGGACTTATTCTTCTATTTTTAACGCTTCTCAAGTATTGGTGGCTTGGCAAGAATGGGGCGGTGGGAAAAAGAAATAGGACGCTCGTAGCTTTTGCCCTTTCGCTTCGCTCAAAGCCAGCTCCTCCCG
>MHCR01000010.1:0-2266 GCA_001816695.1 Candidatus Woykebacteria bacterium RBG_16_39_9b | reverse complement strand
CGTGGGCTAAAGAACCGCCGCTAAGGAATAGCAGGGGTCCGGGACTCATCCTGGCCTTTTAGTAACAGATATCTCTTTCCCATACCAACGGTGGTTTATGCTCAGTTGTAGACAATATATCCTATAAAATGTAAAATACTGCCAACCAGAAAACAAACTCCGCGAGATTCTGTAAGAAAGGACTAGAGAGGTGAACCCACATCTTGCCCAGACTTTATGGATCTCGCTAGCACTGATGCTGCTCGCAGTAGCGGCAACTGGTGAGTACATCGGGTTCCATATTGTCGGTAGCTTACCGCTCGCGGCCCATTTGATGGATGTCGGAGGAGATCTCGCAGCGTATTCTATAGCCTGTTTGACGGCATTCTACTCTTGGTTTAGGGATATGCTGGGCCGAGAACACAAAGAAAACCATACTGAAGATGTCCTGGCCGCAAGTTTCAACACTTTAGGTATCGCAGTGGTTGCAACTCTAATGGCCGGGCGGGTGTACGATAGCTTCACAGATCCTGATCCACCTGAGAGGGAATGGCTGGTACTTCTTGCACCCACAGCTGCGTTCTTTGTTTATTGGGCGATCCATTGGATATTGGACAAAATGGAAGAATCCAATATCAACATTGAAGCTTTGGAAGCTCATGTAGTCAGCGATCGCCTGACCTCTGCGGTTGTGTTTTGTGCTACTCTCGCAACGCTGATTCTGCGAACAAGTTGGATCAATCCCATCGGGGGGATGGTTGTCATAGCGGTTCTTGTGTGGGTTTTCGCCAGCTTAATACGCAAAATCCGCAATAGTATGCGAAACATTGGGGCTTCCTAAACAAACGGCAGCCCTTTCTTTTTTGTTGTAAGCTGCGATGAATAAAGACTTATTTAAATCCTCTACAGATTTTATTTCTTCTACTTGAGTAGTTGAGGGGGTTTGCGAAGATGGATGTGTAACTGTTGATTAGCCAAGTACCAATACGATTAAAAGAATTACCACCAGTACTAATCCGCCAGCTGCTATTACCAAAGTACTCTTTGCGCCCAAATGCTTTATAGCGTTGTTTTCTTTATTTTCGGAAGCTTCCTGATTTACTTGATCTGGTATTATTTCTGGCATATTTTACCTTGCTGAACTATTAGCTTGTGGAGTCTGGTTGGTTTGACCGATTTTGCCTGGCCAAGCATACTTACTACATAAATAGTATATCTGTACACCTCACTTGTCAAATGTAAATATTGTTGTCGTTGACAGGATTATTTTAAAAGCAGCATAATTAAATTAGTGAAAACGGCAAAAATTATTTCTCTAATCGGCGGAATTTTGTACCTTTTTTATTGGTTGGGGATACTTTTCACCTTATTTCAACTAAATACTCTTTATTCCGATTTAAGTATTAACTACAATCCTTGGCCAGTTGTAATTGGAACTATTGTCTGGGGTTTGGTATTAGTTTCAGCGAATTTTGGTTTTTTTTATTATTTACGGCAAAAAGAGAAAAAAGAGGCGGAAGTGAAGAACGCTGTATTATATAGTCTGCTTATTGCGGTTGTTCCGCTGGTGCTATACCTAGTTTTAAGCACTTTCGCTGTAGTGGCGCCGCTCTACACGCTTACAGACACTTTTTAAACCTAGACTTAAGATTTCCATTTAATTGAACATCCTATCGAGGGTTTTTGCTCCGTTGGTGCCGGTTTCCCTTCTGCTAAGTCGTTAAGGGCAGCCTTTAAATCTTCTCTTGTTACATTTTCCGGTTCTTGCCAATTATCGTTAATTCGGCCGTGGTAATATAAGTTTCGATTTTTATCATAAACAAAAATGTCCGGTGTACAAACTGCTCCGTAAGCTTTGGCTACTTCTTGGGATTCATCTCGAAGATACGGAAAGTTTATGCCCCATTTACTCATTTTTTCTTTCATCACTTCGAAACTATCTTCTGGATACAGAGTTTGATCGTTAGGGTTTATGGCGACAAAAGCAATTTTCTTCTCGTGAAATTCATTTGCCAGTTTGATAAGAAGTGGCCAAGCGGCTCTTGCGTAGGGACAGTGGTTACACGTAAAGGCGACAACTAAAGAACTAGCATCTTTAAAAGAAGCCAGTGAATAATTTTTGCCGGTGGTATCTGGCAAATTAAAGTCGAAAGCTTTTGTACCGATATTAACGCGGGACGATTCAACTGCCATAACCAAAATATTTTAGCAAAACGGGCAGTAATTTAAAACAGGGAAATTTTTTAGATTTTGTCGAAAAATATTAAGATTCCAATGACAATAAAGC
>MHCR01000009.1:8484-8763 GCA_001816695.1 Candidatus Woykebacteria bacterium RBG_16_39_9b | reverse complement strand
AAATTATCTAAAAGGTAAATCCCTTCATCTCCTTTTTCCATCGAGCGTAGTGAAATTTTCTTTTGTACCTGCTCTTTGTCTCCAATTATTATCATGTAAGGTATTTTTTCTAGCTGGCTATCTCTGATTCTTGATTGCAGTGTTTCCGATCTTACGTCAGCTTTAGCGCGTATATTTTCGGCTTTTAATCTTTCAACAATATTTTGGGAATAACTGACGGTTCTGTCTGTAATAGGTATAACTACTACTTGTATCGGTGCCAACCAGGTTGGAAAGCCT
>MHCR01000009.1:6094-8443 GCA_001816695.1 Candidatus Woykebacteria bacterium RBG_16_39_9b | reverse complement strand
AGAGCCAAGGATAGCTCTATGAATCATAATAGGAGTTTCTTTTGCCCCCCTCCCGTTTATATATGTTGCTCTAAAGCGTTTAGGCATTTGGAAATCAAGTTGTATAGTTGCCAATTGCCAATTTCGCCCTAGCGCATCTTCAATGTGAAGATCAATTTTTGGACCATAAAAAGCTCCATCTTTTGGTTTTAAATAATGCTCGACATTTTTTTCTTTTAGAGTATTGCTAAGTAAAGTTTCAGCCTCTTTCCAAGCCGAAGCTTCGCCTAAAGCCTTATCGGGTTTAGTGGCTAAATAATATGTTGGTTTGAATCGGAAAACACTAAAGATTTCTGTTGCCATATCGATAAGTTCACCCACGACCGCTCTTATTTGTTCGTTAGAGCAAATTATGTGAGCATCATCCTGGGAAAATTCACGAGTCCTAAAAAGACCATTTAAAGTACCGGAAGCCTCATTTCTATGCAGGTAGTCTAGATCAGATAATTTTATTGGTAGATCTTTGTGACTATGCTGCTCGCTGTTATAAAGAAGTAGAGTTTCAGGACAATTCATAGGCTTTAGAGCATAAGTTTCTTTATCAATATTAAATACGAACATATCATCTCGGAAAAGATCCCAATGGCCTGATTGCTCCCACACTTCCTTTTTTGCCAAAAATGGTGTGGATATTTCGTGATACCCATATTTTTTATTAATTTCTCTAACAAACTCTTTCAGCTCATTAAGAAGAATAAACCCTTTAGAGTACCAAAAAGGCATGCCTGGTGCTTGTGGAAGGAAGGTGAAAAGTTTCAGATTTGTACCGATCTTTTTGTGATCTCTACTTTTTGCTAACTCTAATTTTGTGGTGTATTCTTTCAATTGTTTTTCGGTTTCCCACGTCACACCATAAATACGAGTCAGCATTTTATTTGTTTCCGCTCCTCTCCAATATGCACCTGTAATATTAAGGAGTTTGAAATGACCTATTTGACCTGTCGACTTGACATGTGGTCCGCGGCATAAATCTAAAAATTCTCCGGATTTATAGTATGTTACTTTTTTAACAGCGGTTCGTGCTTCTTTTTCTAAATTAATATTTTCTTCATGGTCTACCTTTGTATCGCCTGTACTTTCAATTTGTTCAAGCAGCTCAACTTTATAAATTTGTCCCCTCTCACGCTCCATTTTTATCGCTTCACTGATAGAAATTTCCGATCGCTCAAACGGCAAGTCCTGCTTCTTTAACTTATTCATTACGTCTTCTATTTTTGATAAGTCATTCTCGATTATCTCCGTGGGGAATTCAAAGTCATAATAGAAGCCATCCTTTGTAACCGGGCCTATGCCAAATTTAGTTTTGGGCCAAAGTTTTTGTACAGCAGAGGCCAAGAGATGTGCTGTTGAGTGCCTTTGAGTGTTCAAATCGTATGTCATTAGAAGGAGTTTCTGGTTTGAATTTCTTCCAGTATTCGGCTAATAAAATCGCCGATAAATGGGACAGTGTTCAGTTTGCTTAAAATAAAAAGGACAATGGCAACAATAAGAGTGGCACCAAGAACTGTTCCGAATCCCCAGGCAATACCACCAAGTAAATTGTTTAGTAACATTTTTCTGGTAGAAAGATGAATACGAGTATGACCTCGTCCTATTTCTACATCTATATATTCGTCTTTTACCTCTTTATCTGTCATTTTCTGGTGGGCTGGAGAGGATTTGAACCTCTGACCTTTGCGATGTCAACGCAACACTCTAACCAACTGAGCTACCAGCCCACATTATTTGTTTAACTTAGGTTCTATAGATTCTCTGACTTTCGCTGCGCTTATAGTTTGTGGAACTACCTTAGCCTTTTGTGCTTCAATTACCTCGTCTATTATACCGTATCTTTTAGCTTCAATACTAGTCATAAAGAAATCGCGATCAGTATCTTTCTCCACCTGCGGAATTGGTTGTTTGGTTTCCTTAGAAAGAATCTCATTTAATCTTTTTTTTAGTCTTAAGATTTCTGTAGCATGGATTTTTATATCAGCTGCTTGACCAGAAATTTCCGTCATCGGTTGGTGAATCATAACTTTCGAATTTGGCAAGGCAAACCGTTTACCTTTTTTACCTCCGGCTAGAATAACCGCGGCGCCGGAAGCTGCCATACCGACACAAACTGTTGAGATATCTGGTTTTACATATTTCATAGTGTCATAAATAGCCAGCGTAGAATGCACATAACCCCCTGGCGAGTTTATATATATGCTTATATCTCTATCGGCGGTTTCATTTTCAAGATAAAGTAGTTCCGCAATAACAATATTGGCTGTCTCGTCAGTTATCGGCCCACTGATAAATAATATCCTTTCCTCAAGGAGTCGT
>MHCR01000009.1:5563-6085 GCA_001816695.1 Candidatus Woykebacteria bacterium RBG_16_39_9b | reverse complement strand
CACCTTGCGGATCACGTTTTATCACCATTGGTACTAGTTCCATGTTTTTGTCTCCTGTCAAAAAAGCAGGGTTCTAATTTAGTTTGATGTACAATAACCCAAACACTAAACAAATTAGGTTCTTATAATTGGCCAGATTATACCAAAACGAATCTAATATTTCTAGTTTTATTATGAGAAAAAAGAAAACCCCAGAGCCAGAGCCGTGTAACTGCTGGGGTATGCCACATATATTGTTGTGGTCTATGATCTCTCTTGATCTATTGAAGGTTCCGTTGTGTCGGTCTTCTAGTGTATGACAGCAGAGAATACGCGATCGGCGTGAGATTTCATGAGAGCTCGAAGTCGCCGCTCCTCGTACTGGAGAGCACCGATCTTTCCCTCCGGAAACTCTTTTCCGGCCCGTCGCAGGTTAAGTAGCCGTTCAATCTTGGCTTGCACACCTGCGAGATTGGCCTGTATTCTCGCGTAGTACGCTACTACTTGAGTTTCATCCGGTGCTTCCATGATAGCCTCCCTCAT
>MHCR01000009.1:5226-5541 GCA_001816695.1 Candidatus Woykebacteria bacterium RBG_16_39_9b | reverse complement strand
TATTTGGTTTCTGTCGCTTCCCCTTTCCAAAATTTAAGGTTGGCGCCTCGGGGAGGGTTTGAACCTCCAAGCCCGTTTGGGCACAGGACCCTCAACCCTGCGCGTTTGCCTATTCCGCCACCGAGGCGCTTTGCGGCCTAGTACGGAAGGCGAGATCGACCATCCCGATTGATTGCATTCAATCCCTGCTCCGCTCCTTCTCGGGTGTGGTACAGCCAGGCATTGATAGGTGGTGTAAATTCGTCCGCCTCGCTGTCGGGTTTGGATTCAAAAGAAATACCATCACCTTTTGGGTAGATGTTCACCGATCGCAAG
>MHCR01000009.1:0-5165 GCA_001816695.1 Candidatus Woykebacteria bacterium RBG_16_39_9b | reverse complement strand
TGCAGCCGAAGAAGAAATTCTTGTCCAGAGCTTTGCTGATCTTTTCCGTCCCTCGGAACGAAACCGTGCCACCACCCGTTGTCAACTTCAACGAGAGGTACGATAAAGGTGCGTTCAACGATTGAGCCGATTTTGACGACAGCAAACCTGCTTCTACCGTCTGCTTGTACGCTCACCTACCTTCTCCTTCTGTACTATTGGGTGCTAGATGAACTCTCCTCTTCCCGGCCTGGCCTCAAAGGCCAAAACTCCTCCTTCTTTAGGTTTGTTTTTTCAGAGGGCTCGGGAGGAATTGAACCTCCAACCTCCTCGGTGTAGGACACTATGCGTCCTGCGAAAATCTGGTGGGCACTGAGGGACTTGAACCCCCGACTTCTTCGGTGTAAACGAAGCGCTATAAACCAACTGAACTAACCGTCCAGGTTTTCTAAAACGAGGCGCTCTAACCAATTGAGCTACAAGCCCAAGATGGAGGGGACGGGAGTTGCACCCATCTAAAAGAACTGAAGCCCCCTTAATTGCTTTGATTCTTTTCTGAAGATTTTCAGCCCTCCAAGTAACTAAAAAACCCCCTTCCGGGGGTTGTTCTCAAAATTTATGTTAATATACTTCTACCGAACTTCCCCCATGGTTGATAGCCCCTTAATGATAAGGAGATTATTAACCATAAATTTAAGAAGAAAGCTCTTCTTCATGTAGTAATAATGCTAACAAGGAAGATATAGACTGTCAAGCGGCTATTTTACGTTTATTGTACCGGCGGTTGATTTTACCTCAAGCTCCAGCTTGGTGGAAGCGGAATCAAATTGTTTAGTTTTATAAACATCTCCTTCTTTGCTAAAACGGCTCTCGTCGATGGTTATATTTCCTACCTTTGGTTCTAATAAAAGTTTTGCTTCTAATCCATCCGGGATCTCGATATTTATTGTTGAAGCACCTGTAGAAATAACCCCTCGAGTTGATGTGTCTTTGTTAAATTTTACAGTTAAAGAACTGGCGCCAGATTCAAACTCAAAATATTTTACACTGAGCGAAGACAAATCAAGATTTGCTGTTGCAGCTGTTGTTTTTATTTTAATCTCAAGAGGCAACCTTTTGGTTAATAAAAGACTAGTGTTATTTTTTACATTTCCGACAATTGGGAGCTGTTTTTCATTACTTTGAGATATGTTTAAAATAATTGCAGAGTTTTCTTCACTTTTTGAAAAGATTGGTTTAGCGCCTGCTTGCGAATAACTTATTTTTCCCTCGACAAATTTCGCCGACTCAGTTGCCAGCGGAGTTATATTTAAATTAGTTGAAGGTAAATCTATTGCGATCTTTCCAGAGGTAGCTGTTCCTAAAGATTCTTCAATATCGATAGATTCACTGATGAGGGGAGCTTTGGCTAGCGGAGTAAATGTGATAAGTATTGGTACGATAAAAATTAAAGCGAAAAGAATAATTAACGTTTTGATAGAAGCCGCTCTTCCAGCAAAAAGTTCCACACCGATTAATATTAATAGAGCCGGCCAAAACTTCCAAAGAGATAGCCAAATATCCCAAGAAAGAATGCCTACATTGTTAAGCAAAAAAACTATTCCGAGTAAAATTAAAACTATTGGGGCGATAATTGATCTTTTCATTGACTAGAGCTTAATAGACAGCTTTCGTTGAGACACGTTTTATTCATATCGCAAAGCTTCAATTGGATCTTTTCTGGCCGCTTGAAAAGCTGGTATGACCCCAAAAACAATGCCTAAAATCCCTGAGAAACTCAAAGCCAAAATAATAATTTGCGGGGACACTTCTATCGGAAACGGAAGACGGGAAGAGGCGAAATAAACCCCGATCGAAAAAAATATTAAAGCGATTATTCCAGCTAGTATTGTTAAGGTTACTGATTCCATAAGGAACTGAAGTAAAATATCAAAATTTGTGGCGCCAACAGCCTTTCTTATACCGATTTCGCGTGTACGTTCAGTTACCGATACAAGTAAAATATTCATTATTCCAATACCGCCTACTATTAAGGCTATTACTGAAATAGCTCCCAGCATTGCGGTAAGTATATCCAGTATATTGTTGACTATTCCAAGTAAATCATCTTGGGAAAGTACTGAAAAATCTTCTTCTCCATTATGGCTTTTAAGAACAGTCCCCTTTACTTTTTCTTTAACTTTGTCTACCTCCTCGCTGCTATTTGCTTGCATAGTAATCCGAAAGATTTGATGAGTACCGGTTAAATCCCAACCAACCTGTAACGGGAAAAAAACAGTATCGTTAAAATTGGGTCCTCCTAAAGAACTTGTTTCCGAAACCTTATTTAAAACCCCAATCACCTTGAAATTTGTATTTCTAATTTTTATTGTCTTGCCGATCGGAGTATCATTCGGGAATAAATTAGAAGCGGTTTCATTTCCTAAAACTACTACTTTTGCTTTGGTTTGATCGTCCTCTTCTTGAAGAAATCTGCCACTATTGATTGTAAAATTAAAAGCGGATTGGATTTTTGGTGTCGCGGCCAAAATTAAAGCATTAGATATGGAATTACCATCTGTTGAAACAGTGCCAGATACTAACATAGCCATCGCAAAGTTTTTAGCCTCCGGGATATTTTCTTTAATTGATTGAAAATCCTTTTCTGTAAGTGTACTAGCTCCCATTGAGGAGGAAACATTAAATCCCCCACCTTTCTGGATTTTTCCTGGCACAACGATTACTAAATTTGTGCCTAATCCTTCAATACTTCTAACGATTTCTTTTCTCACGCTAAAAGCTATTGAAAGAAGACTACTTATGGTCAAAATACCAATTATTATGCCCAGAAGTGAAAGACCAGAACGTACTTTATTTGACCATAAAGAATTTAAAGATATTTTCAGAGTGTCAAAAAATAGACTCATATAAATTGGCCGTCTTGCAATCTAATAATTCTTGTGGAGGTTTTTGCTATGTTTTGATCGTGAGTTACAATTATTAGCGTCTTTCCTAATCTATTAAAGGCTACTAAAAGCTCTAAAATTTGAATTCCAGTATTTGAATCAAGGTTGCCAGTCGGTTCGTCGGCCAAAATTATTTCCGGATCATTAACTAACGCTCTCGCAATAGCAACTCTTTGTTGCTCTCCGCCTGATAATTCATTAGGTTTATGTTTGACTTTTTGTTTCAATCCAACCCTCTCAATTATTTGTAGTGCCTTTGATTTTCTATCCTTAGTATTTGTTGAATAAATTAAAGGCAACATTACATTGTCAAGAACGTTTGTTCTAGGCAAAAGATTGAAAAATTGAAAAACAAACCCGATTTGTTTATTTCGGAGAGTAGCTAACCGCCTGCCATTTAATTTACTCAGGTTATTTTCACCAATATAAACTTCACCATTAGTCGGTTTATCCAAACCGCCAATCAAATGCATTAAGGTAGATTTACCAGATCCTGAAGGGCCAAGAATAGAGACAAATTCCCCCTTTTCTATTTCGAAGGTTACGTTCCTTAGAGCCCAAAAAAGCTCCTCCCCCATTTTATATGTTTTTGAGACATTCTCCACTCTAACAGAAGTTCCTGTGCCTTCTATTGTTGCTTGATCTTGGGCTGATACCCTTCTAGGTAATGGTGTGCCCGGGTACGGAGGTAAATCCTCTGGAATATCAGATCTAAGCCCAGCAATTATTGTAGGTCGTATGTTGCTCTTATTTGGCATTTAATCTCATTTCTTTAAGTTTTATTATAGAGGATTTAAAGAGATTTGGTTTAAAAGCTCTCAATCTTTTAACGGCAATATTTTTAAGTTGATGTATTTTTAGCTCTTTTTTTAGTATTGGTATAGAAGGTTTCTGATCATATCCCAAAGCTATAGTAGTTATTGCATTTGATCTAAGGGTACGAAAATAATTGTGAGTTTTTGATCCTAATATCGCTTTGTCCATTAGATTTGCTCTTCGTAACGTAGAGAGTCTTTTCTGTTCATTATTAATCGGCGGAGCGGTTTTAGCTTGTTGCACAAATTTATCTCTAGCCACTATGACAAGTAAATATTGACCTAGACTCCTTGCTTGTCTAAGGAAATTTATATGACCTGGGTGAAGAATATCAAATGTACCGAAAACTGCCACCTTTTTCATTTAATTTAAACTTCAATCTCCAAACCATCATATGGTAATTTGAAGTTTTTTCCGCCTAAAGACTGAACATGTGTAGAGAGCTCTTTATACGGTAAAGTCCTGTGTCCTAAATGAACAAAATATGTTTTTTTGGCTTTTAGAGATTTAGCAAGTTTAATTCCTTCTTCTATAGAAATGTGAGTTGGCGTTTTTATTTTTAATTCGGAACCATCTATCAGAAGCAGATTGGCATTCTTAATTTTGTTTTTAGTTAAAGGTGGTAAACTTTTAAAATCTGGTGCATAAAATATTTTTTTATTCCTTGATTCTATAAGTATTCCAAAGCTTGAGTCCTTAGTATGTTTTACAGGCAGGAGAGTTAAATTTAGACCGTTTAATTTCAAAATTTCGTTTTTCTCAACTTTAATAATTTTGTATTCGTTAGGAAAAAATAAATTCCTGATTTTTTTGAAAGTATTGGGATTGATAATAATAGTAATTTTTTTGCTGTTATAGATGTGACCTAAATCCCAAAGACCAGAGGTGTGATCCGGATGTTCATGAGTAATTGCGGCATATTTTATTTTCTTAGAATCTATATTGACTAGATGATGGTAAGTATCTGGTCCAACATCTAAAAGCAAGGTTCCATTGAGTAAAATCGAAGTTCTAGTACGGATGTCTTTAAAATCTTTTGAGGAACAAAGTTCGCATTTGCAGCCAAGCCGTGGCAGAGGCCAGCCGGCGCTTGTTCCCAAAAAAAGTATTTTCATTTCTTCCTCTTTTCTAGGTTGTGAATGATAGGTGTTACTAAATTAGCAAAAAATAGAGCGGAATTAAAGGGAACCTTCACTGATAGAAGTGAAAATATAACGGCTAAGAGAGCTGTCAGGCCAGCATAAATATAACGTGAATTTTTATATACAGGTGATGTTTGAGGTTCTGGCAGCATGATGAAGACAAAGAAGAAAACAGCAAAATCAACCAGGAACAAAGACGGTACGTCTGGGTTTGGCGTGGTTATGAAAAGAAGTACAAAATAAACTATCAGAAAAATGCCAGGTAGCAAAAATCTTCGCATTC
>MHCR01000008.1:4986-6008 GCA_001816695.1 Candidatus Woykebacteria bacterium RBG_16_39_9b | reverse complement strand
ATCCGGCACCGCCCGAGGCGCAAAGACACCAGTCCTTGCGCCTCATTTCTTTTGAAGCAAGCTTGCAACGATTTGATAATCGTTTGATGTTTTTAGATATACTTAAAATTCCCGATTGTTGCGTACAGAAATTTATAGTGATACACTAGGTCGGTTAAGGAGGGTCCCACCTTGCCAGATTAAATTGTGGCTTCGCGGGATTAAAAATGTTTTTAGTTGATCACGTTTTAGGAATTTTTTCCCACGACATTGGAATAGATCTAGGAACCGCTAACACGCTCGTTTTAGTGCGTGGAAAAGGAATATTGGTACGCGAACCAACTGTTATCGCTCAGCACAAGAAAACTAAAGAAATATTGGCAGTTGGTAGCGAAGCCAAAAGAATGGTTGGTAAAACTCCCATGAATATAAATGCAATCCGTCCACTTCGAGACGGGGTAATAAATGATCTTGAAGCTGCAGAAGCCCTCATTCGCTACTTTATTGGGAAAGTTCACGAAGGTCCAAGCAGTTTTCCTAAAATTCCAAGGCCGCGTGTTGCGACTGGTATACCTTCGAATATTACCGAGGTAGAAAGAAGAGCTGTCCAAGAAGCAGCTTTAAATGCTGGCGCAAGATCTGTCTTTTTGATAGAAGAGCCTATGGCCGCTGCCATTGGAGCCAATTTGTTTATTGACGAACCAAAAGGCAACATGATAGTCGACATTGGTGGAGGTACAAGCGAAATTGCAGTTATTTCTTTGGGTGGTGTAGTGGTTAATCGTTCCGTAAAAATAGCCGGAGACGAAATGGATCAAGACATCATTAATTATGCTAGGAGTCGCTACAATCTTTTAGTTGGAGAAAGAACAGCTGAAAATCTAAAAATGAGTATCGGTTCCGCTTACCCTATTGGTGAGGAAAGAAAACTGCCTCTGCGCGGTCGCGATCTAGCAAGTGGGCTGCCGGCAACAATTATGATTAGTAGTGGAGAAATAAGAGAAGCTTTAAGTGGGACGGTTAGAGCTATTATTGACACGATT
>MHCR01000008.1:3577-4790 GCA_001816695.1 Candidatus Woykebacteria bacterium RBG_16_39_9b | reverse complement strand
AACTTCTTCGGAGGGTAAGGGTAAGCGGTGGTTTGCAGCAGGTTTAACTCATGGGAAAGAATCTCTTTAGGAAAAACTTTACTCCTTTTTTGATATTGCTGGTTGTTGCCGTTAGCTTTATTGGGTTAGAGAGGCTTAGTCTGATTGATTCTTTGAAAGGCGGATTGCAAAACATTACTGTACCTGTTCAACTATCATTGCAGAGAAGTTTCGGAAGTATTTCCTCTAGCCTGTCTGTTTTTTCTAACGTAAAATCTATGCGAGATAAAACTGCTTCTCTGGAGCAAGAAAATGCACTGTTGAAGGCCGAAAATGCCAAACTTAAAAGATTGCAGGAAGAGAATTCTCTTCTAAGAAAACAGCTTAAAGTCGGGCAGCAAAAAGAAGGCAGTTTGTTACTGGTAAATGCAATAGGATTTTCTCCCTTTAGTACAAAGAAGCTCCTTTTGATGGATAAAGGTTCGGAAAATGGGGTTAAAGATGGTGATTTGTTAGTCATTGGGAGTAATCTGCTAGGAGTAATTGTAGAAGTTGGACCGAAAATTTCTTCTGCACGTATTCTTTCGGATCCAGATTCCAAAATCCCTGCCGAGACTGAAAATGGAACGAAAGGCATTTTAACAGGCGAATTTCAGGCTAGCGTTTCGTTAAAAAATGTTTTGATTGAAGATAAACTTAACGTTGGTGATATTGTTTTTACTTCTGGGGAGCTGGGGTTTCCAAAGGACTTTGTCCTAGGAGAAGTTAAAGAGGTTAAAAAAGCTGATCAGGATTTATTTCAGGAAGCTCTTGTTACACCATTTATTGATTTTTCCAAGATCAAACAAGCATTTATCCTTTTGAGAAGACAATGAGATTAACACTGATTTTGACTACTGCAACTATTTTTTCAATCATACAAACATTGATAATTCCTATAAACTTTACTTTAATTTTTGTTGTTGGATGGCTTCTTTTTGTTGGAACAAAAGAATTTGTCAAAGTTGGTATACTTTCGGCCGCAGTCGCCTCGATATTTGCTGACCTTCCTTTTGGTGCGATCTTGCTTATATATTTACTGATTAGTGTGACCCTTTGGGCAATAAGTAATTTATTGCCAGCCCGAAACTATTTTAAGATAGTTTTATTGATCGTTTCTATTGCCGCTTGGGAAATTGTTGCCAGGACAGTCTTGGTAAAAATTGGTGCATTATGAAAAGAAAATTTAAAGATG
>MHCR01000008.1:2374-3521 GCA_001816695.1 Candidatus Woykebacteria bacterium RBG_16_39_9b | reverse complement strand
GCTGGGGCAGAGGATTTGGAAAAAGCTGTAAGTTGGCAACCAGATAACTTGGTGTCACCAATAAGAGCCACTATACCATCCAAGATTTCAAGGTGGCGAATCTTAATTTATTATTTAGCCATTGTTAGTGTTTCAATTTTGTTGATTGGCCGTGCGTTTGAACTTCAAGTGATTGAAGGAGGGAATTTTCTTTCGGCCGCGGAGGAAAATAGAATCCGGGTTCGGACAAATCACGCGGCTCGGGGAGTTATTTATGATCGCAACGGCATTATTTTAGCTTCAAATGTACCTGGTTTCAGAGTTTTATTAGAACCAGACTTTCTTCCCTCGGAGAAAACTGACGAGGTGGTTAAAAGGTTATCAGAGATTCTTGGCAAGAGTACAGCTGAAATAAAGAGAAAAATCGAGCAGAATAAACAAGGAGAAGAAGTCATAATAAGTACTGATATTAGCCACGAAAAGGCACTCATCTTGCAAACTGAGGAAAATTCCTTGCCTGGCGTTAGTGTTGAAATTAGTCCAATACGCGTCTATCCGTTTGGAACTGTTGCCTCTCATTTAATTGGATTTGTTAGCGAAGTTAACAAAGAAGAAATTGAGGGCTCAATAAAAGAAGGAATACCTTACCAAATTGGGGATTTTATCGGTAAGGAAGGTGTTGAAGCGGCAGCGGAGAATATTTTTAGGGGATTCAACGGTTACGATCTAATAAAAGTAGATGCGGCAGGTAAAAAAATTGGAGCCCTTCTGACAACAAAAGCCAGAAGTGGAAAAAACGTAACCTTAAGTGTTGATGCCAAGTTACAAAAGGCCATGTACGACGCTTTAAACCGCGCTGTCAAGAAAAGCGGATCGCCGGGTGCTGCAGTTGCAATGAATCCAAAAACAGGGGAGATCCTGGGACTTTTGAGCCTTCCTTCATATAATAACAATTTATTTGCTTCTGGTATTAGCCAAACCCAATATACCTCGATATTAAAAAATGCCGATAGGCCCCTTGTAAATAGAGTAATTGGTGCCGCATACCCACCTGGGTCCACTTTTAAAATGGTTACGGCAACAGCAGCTTTGCAGACGGGTAAAATTTCCCCAGGAACCAAAATTGAAGATGTCGGTGTTATAAAACTTGGTGATATTGAGTTTAAGA
>MHCR01000008.1:362-2219 GCA_001816695.1 Candidatus Woykebacteria bacterium RBG_16_39_9b | reverse complement strand
AGCGGAATCGAAATTCCGGGGGAGGTGAGCGGTTTAGTTCCAGATGGTGTTTGGAAACAAAAAACAATTGGAGAAGTTTGGTATCCGGGGGATACTCTGAATATGTCAATCGGGCAAGGATATCTTTTGACAACTCCAATCCAGATCGCCTCTGTGACGGCAACGATTGCAAATGGAGGTAAGGTGATACGACCAACGATCTTTAAAACAGAAACGCCAAAAGTAGTGAACAGTAATGTTGCTCAAGACAATTATATTAATCTGATAAAAGAGGGTATGAAACAAGCGGCAGAGCCAGGTGGTACAGCCTTTCCATTTTTTGGTTTCAAGATTCCGATTGGAGGAAAAACCGGAACAGCCGAGATCGGCGAACATGTTGAACCGCACGCATGGTTTACGGCTTTTGCCCCGTATGATAATCCAGAGATTGTTGTAACCGTTGTGTTGGAAAATGCCGGAGAAGGCAGCCGAGAGGCCGCCCCGGTTGTCAAGGAAATTCTTTCCTGGTACTTTTCTAATAGGTAGTCTTGACGGTCAGAAGTGCAAAATGGGATAATTAGACAAAGTGTCTCCTGCCCGGATGATTAATACCGTTCGCAAAACAATAAACGCCCCTTATTCGGCAAGAGATCTAATTATGATCTTTGGCGCTCTGTTCATTCTGGTTTCCATCCCGTTCACTGTATTTCTCGCCCAACAAGGACTAAGAGTTAAATCAACGGCTGCCGGCTTTTCAGCTTTGACCAGCACGTTTAAGTCGATCAGTATCTATGCACCTTACAGTTCTGGCACTCCTATGCTAGAGTACAAAAAGACAAACTCAAGCGTGTGGCTCTCTGCTTATACCCCGTACGTCGACGGCAGTAGCGAAATAAGAGGTAGTATTGTCGGTCTCACCCCAAATACTTCATATGATGTACGACTCACTGCGGGCGGTGTCGTTTATACCGGTGCCGTTATCACAAAAAATGATCAACTTTCATTCGGAACTGGGAATACTTATTATGCGGCGACAACTGGAAATGATTCAAATCCAGGGACAAGCGCAGCGCCCTTCAAAACCATCCAAAAAGCCGCTAATACGGTTGTTGCCGGTGACACAGTAAGAATAAAAGCTGGGACCTACACCGAGCAGGTAAGTATCGCTAAATCCGGTACGGCCAGTAACTACATTACCTTTACTAACAATGGCGATGGAGAGGTAGTAGTAAGTGCTGGTTCAAGTTGTTCTTCCAGCAATTTTAGTAACAACTTCCTTATTGGGTCTCAAAATTATGTTCGTATCAGTGGTTTGACAGTTAAAAACGCCAGCGAAGCAGCGATTCGCATCGATGGTGGTGGCAACCACATAATTGATAACAATAAGATTTTGGATTGGAACTGCGCGGATTTAGGAGATCAACTGCGGGCAGGGGTGGCTGCTTGGAACGGGGCTAAAAACCTTTGGGTTTTGAGCAATACGATTTCACGAACTGCCAAGGGTACTTTGCTGGGAGATGGGTTTTGGACCAAAAATTCAGGAGATTCAGCTGGTGGCGGTCATATAATTGCTAAAAATAATATCAGTGGTACTTATGATGGCATCGGTGGGGAGCCGGAAGACACCACTTATGGAGGGGTCCACAAAGATTCCGATATCTACGAAAACACAGTGACCAACTGTAACGATGATGGTATCCAACCTGAGGGGGGCAACACCAACGTTCGAGTTTGGGGTAATACTATCAAAAGCTGTATGCTGGGATTTGGTATGGCCCCAACCAAAAAAGGGCCGCTCTACGTCTTTAGAAATATCATTATAGACTCCCGGGCCCGTTGGACTGGTGGCCAGGGGATGTTTAAGCTAGGAGATTACAC
>MHCR01000008.1:207-347 GCA_001816695.1 Candidatus Woykebacteria bacterium RBG_16_39_9b | reverse complement strand
ATATGTATTCCATAACTCTTACTATTCGGTAAACGCCGCTGATGGTTTTAAGCAATCAAATACGCAGCTCGGCAACATGGTTTCCCGAAACAATAGTGTTTACGCCAGTCGCTACGCTATAGAAACCACTTCTCATAACG
>MHCR01000008.1:0-122 GCA_001816695.1 Candidatus Woykebacteria bacterium RBG_16_39_9b | reverse complement strand
CGATCTGCCAAAGTTCCAAGCCATTGGCCAAGAATCGCAGGGAATTCAAGGAGATCCGAAATATGTAAATCCTGCAGTCGGCGATCTGACGCTGCAATCAAGCGCACCTGGAATAAACAAGG
>MHCR01000007.1:24090-34085 GCA_001816695.1 Candidatus Woykebacteria bacterium RBG_16_39_9b | reverse complement strand
TGCTCCTACAGAAGCAAAAATTCAATATAATTTAGGCGCTCTTTTAGTTGTGGATAAAAACTGGAAGGAAGCAACTAGTGTCTTGGAAAAAGCAGTGACTCTAAAGGCAGATTATCGAGACGCGCGTATACTTCTAGCAAAGGCCTATTGGGCCCAAGGTAGAAAAAAAGAAGCGAAGGAAGAGTTAAAGCAAGATTTGAATCTTTTCCCAAATGATTCTGAAGCCAAAAAATTGCTTCTAAAATATGAATATATCATTATACATCATAAGGTAACTTATAATATAATAAGATAAATATGTATAGCAATAAATCGACGCAGCAACCAGGTTCGCGATCGTTTGAATCGATAAAATCGATTATACAAAGGAAATATGCTGAAAAAGGCCCTGTTCACGCAAAATATGAATTTCAAGAATATGGTCTTTGGCTTTCGGAGCAACTTCACGACAAAAAACACAAAACCTTATACATTAAACTCGCAAAAGAAAAACCCAGAGGCCTTTTGGAAGAGGCAAGGATATTTTCTATCGATTATAAAACTTCTTCCATAAATCGCGGTAAGATTTTTATGTGGAAGTTGCAGCAGCTGGAAAATGAGTCTAAATAAAAAATGATTTTACCAATCACCAAACATACAAACCATATCTGGAGAAAGAAGTTTAAAAGCGTTGCGAAGATAGATCAAACGATCACAAAATTAGTCCACGATATGTACGAGACATTAGAGTTCACGGGAGGTGTCGGTCTTGCCGCCCCTCAAGTAGCATCAGATCTTTTAATTTTTATAATTAATTGGGGCAGTCTAAAAGAAACCTTTATTAATCCCAGAATAATTAAAAGGTCAAAGGAGACTTCTGAAATAGAGGAAGGTTGTCTTTCAGTGCCGGGTTTTAGAGGGCTGGTAGATAGATCAAACGATCACAAAATTAGTCCACGATATGTACGAGACATTAGAGTTCACGGGAGGTGTCGGTCTTGCCGCCCCTCAAGTAGCATCAGATCTTTTAATTTTTATAATTAATTGGGGCAGTCTAAAAGAAACCTTTATTAATCCCAGAATAATTAAAAGGTCAAAGGAGACTTCTGAAATAGAGGAAGGTTGTCTTTCAGTGCCGGGTTTTAGAGGGCTGGTTAAGCGATCAAACGAGGTGGAAGTGGACTATCTAGATATTAAGGGTGTTAGAAAACGAGCCGCTTTAACTAACTTTTATGCTAAGATTGCTCAACACGAAATAGATCACCTATCCTCCGTTTTCTATTCCGACAGAATCATTGATCAGACAAAACTCTACCAGTTTAAACCCGTCAGAATCGTTTTCTTTGGCACTGACAGGTTCGGAGCGATAATATTAAAGAGCCTCATTGGCCAATCCACCGTTGGTGATTACACTATACCGCTTGTTATCTCAACAGCTGATAAACCTTCTGGTCGAGACAAAAAATTGACTCCTAGCCCAGTTAAATTATTAGCGGACGATTTCAAACTTGCAGTAGAAACTCCCAATAAACTTTCGTCTAACCCCGAAATTATCAAAAGTATTTCTACTTTATCGCCAGACATTATTGTTGTGTCTTCTTATGGAAAAATCTTGCCAAAAGAAATTTTAGAAATACCAAAGAAAGGTTCCTTAAATGTTCACCCTTCTCTTCTGCCCAAATACAAAGGTGCTTCTCCAATTCAAACTGCAATTGCCAACAATGAAAAATACACGGGTGTAACAATAATACTGATGGATGAAGGAGTGGACACTGGAAATATTTTGACAAAGAAGCGCCTAAAAATTGAAAGTAGCAATACTTACCAAAGTCTTGAGTTACAATTAGCCAAACTTGGGGCTGAGATATTAAATCAAACTATCCATTTATGGGTGACTGGGAAAATCCGACCTAAAAAACAATTATCCAAAAATTCCACAACTACCAAGTTGCTCAAAAAAGATGATGGATTGATAAATTGGCAAAAACCGCCAAAAAATCTTGAAGCACTCATCAGAGCGTACCACCCCTGGCCTGGAGTTTGGACATACTACAGATCAACAGAAAGCAGAAATCAGAAAGCAGAAAAGAAGATTTTAAAACTCTTACCTAATAGAATGGTTCAACTTGAAGGAAAAAATCCTATAAAATTAAAGCAGTTCAAACAAGGATATAAAGACTTTAAGCTGGATTGGTAGCGGCAACCTCAATGGTCTTCTCTTCCCTAACTTCTGTTTTAATGGCTCTTTTTTTCTCTACCCCTTCTTTTCGCATAATTCTTAGACATTTTGTACAAAGTGTCATTTTCTTTTTGGTACCATGAACCTCGATTCTCGCCACGTGAAGATTAGGCAAACTTCGTTTTTTAGTTCGCACATGACTGTGAGACACGTTCATCCCAACTTGAAAACTTTTAGCGCAACGATCACATTTTCGCATAGATATAAACGTGTTATACTATAGCACAAGGTTCAAACTTAAACAATGAACGTATTGAACGTTTCAAATCCACTTTACATCTTTGTTTCTTTGGCGGTACTTTTAGGTGTTCTTGCAATAATAATTAGTATCCATGAAGCTTCTCACGCCTGGGCCGCAAATAAATTAGGTGACCCTACTGCAAAATATCAGGGTAGAATAACTTTAAACCCCATAGCTCACATAGACTTGATCGGTACTATCCTTATCCCACTTGTCCTAATCATAATATCTCTACAAACTGGTAGATTATTTCTTTTCGGCTGGGCAAAGCCAACACCTTTTAATCCCTGGAACCTCAAACACCCAAGGCGCGATTCAGCTTTGATATCTTTTGCTGGCCCTGCTTCAAATTTTATTGTATCAGCTATTTTAGGTTTAATCTTTCGTATCAGCAACGTTGAATTAATTCTACCAATCCTAGGCCTAAACCTAATTTTGGGTATTTTTAATTTAATCCCTGTACCACCCTTAGATGGATTTAAAGTGGTGGGGGGAATTTTGCCAAAAGAATTAGCTTACCAGTGGCTCCAGTTAGAACGAGCCGGGCCCATTCTGCTTCTTTTCTTATTATTTTTCATTTTACCAGCCATTCAAGGTCCTATTACTTCTATTCTTAAATTATTGACGTTAATTTTTGCTGGAGTTTAAACTCTTTAGAGGGCCTACTTGGCTACTTGAAAAGACCCTGATTTTGTGAAATAATATTTTTGCTAAATGCACCCTACATTAAAGGTTATATAAGCTTGAGGTTTTTCCTCTATTTTACTCTCTACTTTGGGTTGACCCGAAGTCCATTGTACCCGTGGGTACAAAGGCAGGGTTCCCACCTTAAAGCTAGGGGGGATACCAAAAAGCTATTCTTTCAATGTAGGGGGAATTATTCTTGAGGGTAAAAGAACCCTCCGCATAAGCGGCGAGGGGTTCTTTTTTTGTATCAATTGAAGCCAAATATTATTTCTGTTATAATCACTTGCGTTCCTATTTGCTAACTTGGCTTGATGGTTAGAGCAACTTAGTCTGCAGAGCAGACTCAGTAATTCGAAGAGTTACTGTTTTGTAATTCGCTGTACGTCTTGCGTTTTCGCTGGTGTAGCTCAGTGGCCAGAGCAACGGTTTTGTAAACCGTGGGTCGTGGGTTCAAATCCCACCGCCAGCTCCAGTTTAATGCCGAGGTGGCAGAGCGGTCAAATGCACCTGTCTGTAAAACAGGCGCCCTTGTGGCTACGTAGGTTCGAATCCTTCCCTCGGCACCAGTGTCGGAGGTTCGCATTCAAAAGGAATTTCGACCGAAGGTCGAGCATCCTACGCTCAGCACGACACGCTGGCATAGCTCAGTCGGCAGAGCGCGATCTTGGTAAGATCGAGGTCTCCGGTTCGATCCCGGATGCCAGCTCCATTAATTAAAGGTTTAAAATGGCTAAAAAAGGTTCAAGAATTATAATAAATTTAGAATGCTCTGAGTGTAGATCTATAAATTATACAACTCAAAAAAACAAACAAAACAGATCAGAACCGTTAATTTTGAAGAAGTTTTGCAAAAGGTGCCGAAAAGTAACGGAACACAAAGAGATAAAAAAGTAAATTACACGCGTCCCAAGTAGACAAAGCGGCTATAGCCACTTTCTACATTTAGGGCCATGGTGTTAGTGGCAGCACGCCGGTCTCCAAAACCGGAGGCAGGGGTTCGATCCCTCTTGGCCCTGCCAAAAATTACATTCACTTGTGAGCTTTAAGTTCTTTACACAGTATGTTCTGCGTGTTAGAATACGGCGATTAAAAGTATAAACTCATTAAACCAAATTAAATGAACCCAACAAAAATAATTAACTTTCTAAAAGAAGTTCAAGAGGAGATGGGCAAGGTAACATGGCCTACCAGAAATCAAACAATTAAAATGTCTTTGCTCGTTGTTGCTGTTAGTATTATATTCGGAGTTTTTCTTGGAACTCTTGACTTCTTACTAACTAAGGCTCTAACTATTATAATTGAGAAGTAATATGGCTAAAGCGAAAAAAATATCTAATAAAAAGGTAAAAACGACTGAAAAAAAGCAGCCCACTCGTAAAGGTGAGTGGTACGTTGTTCATACATATTCTGGGCATGAAAACAAGGTGACTGCCACGCTGAAGCAGAAAATTAAAGCTTCCAACTTAGAAGAAAAGATATTTGATGTATTAGTACCAACACTTGAAAAAATTGAGGTTCGCGAGGGAAGGAAACAAACTGTAAAGGAACGCATCTTCCCAGGATATATCTTGGTGAATATGATACTTGATGATATTAGTTGGCATATCGTTCGTTCCACCCCAGGAGTCACAAGCTTTGTAGGTATAGGTAACAGACCAACATCTCTTTCAGATAAAGAAGTCGAAACTATTCTTAAATTTTCAGAACTTGAAGCACCAATATACAAGGCGAGCTTTAGTATTGGTGAGGCTATCAGAATTATTGACGGCCCATTCGCTGATTTTATTGGAACTGTTGATGAAATCAATGAAGAAAAAGGAAAACTAAAGGCCCTGGTTAGCATTTTTGGCCGCGAAACACCCGTTGAGTTAGATTTCCTGCAGGTATCTAAGTTATAAGTTTTTATCGCATTAGGCACTTCCTCTTAACAACTTATTGAAAAACAGCTATCAATAATCTAAAATTAATTTAAATCTGCCAATGGAGAAAATTTTTGACAAATCTCTGCTTGGGCGGGAATTTTTTTATGATATTTCTCTTCCCCGCCTTCGCCTGAAACGATTCAGAAAAACCTCGACTGTAATCACTATAGCGAGTATTATCTATGGATTTCTGGTCATCGGTCTCGCACCTTTTTCCGCTGAAGTAAAATTAACTCTTTTTGTCTTAGGTTTATTTATTGGACCTTTAATTCTACTTTATTTTCTATTTATACCAAACAATAAATTTAATCTTGATAATAACTTACTAATCGTACTGATCGGTACAATCACGCTAGCCTTAGCGGTACATTTAACTGGTGGGACATCCGGACCATTTTTTTTACTTTATACGCTAGCTGTATTTTCTGTCATAATTGCATTTCCCCTCGAAGCTATTTTGCTTAATATTATTCTTATTGCTTCTTTAATTATCCTTCATACGTTCCTTTCACCTACTACTCAAGCGGATTTAATTAGGTTAAGTCCACTTAATAGCCTTTTTATCTATGGAGGAAGTTTTTTACTCATTTTTATTTACGGTTTCTTGATAATTCATGACGTTTACAAGACAGAAGGAAATTTTAGTCACATCATCCAAAGACTCCAAAACGAACTAAACAGCGCCAGAAAATCCAACTTATTAAACAAAACGTATCATTCACTTGGCATGTTAAAAGATTTCCTAGATTATAAAATATTAGTCACTAATACCCCTTCTAATTTTGGCAAGCTCTTGGGGGCTGACAGTGTGTTACTCTTTCTTTCGCAATCTGGTGAACTTAAATATACGGCAAGCTGGATTAAAAAATATGACCACCAAATAAAAGATAGTTCCCTGATAAACTCTATTAACAAGTATGCTGCCTATTGCTTTCTTAGGCCAGTAAAAGACTCTCCAAGAACTATTGAGATTGCAAGAAAAGACTTTAGAAAGATTTTATCCTCTAAGTGTTCAAGTATCGTTAACCCTTTAAAATTAAGGCAACTTATTATTTCTCCTTTGGTTGTTAGCGATAATTCTGTAGGTTTATTAGTCGCTGGCTTTACTAAACCTGCCCAAATAGCCGAATTTGAACTTGAAATTATTAAGACTTTTAGTGAAAGCTTAGCTCTTGCTCTGGAGAATTCAAGATTTTACTCTGAAACAAAAGAGTCTTTTGATCGATACAGCAGCATTATATCAGCTCTAGTTGACGCACTAGTCCTGGTGGACAACCAAGAAAAAATTACCCTTTTCAACAATCAAGCTGAATCTTTATTTGCACTTAAAGCGCATCAAGCTGTTGGAAATGGAGCGGATAGTATTATTAAAACGTTTGATGAAACTGGAAGAAAAATATCCAAAAAGGATTCCCCTTGGTTCAAAGCTCTGAGAACTAACAAAGTGATCAAAGACAACAAATTATTCATTAAAAATAGGCAGGGCAAGCTTATACCAGTAGCTTTTAGCGCCAAGGGAATTAAAAACGAATCGGGAGAGATGGACGGCTCCGTAGTAATAATACGCAGCTCAAATCCTTAATTTAAAATTAATCTGATTCTTTCTAAAAACTTTAAGTAATGA
Organism: Candidatus Woykebacteria bacterium RBG_16_39_9b; assembly: GCA_001816695.1. GTDB lineage: Bacteria > Patescibacteriota > Microgenomatia > Woykebacterales > RBG-16-39-9b > RBG-16-39-9b. The sequence continues at coordinate 27,393 of MHCR01000007.1, read as the reverse complement.
TAATATATGTGTACTTCTATAAATATTTTAAATAAAGATGCCTAAGACGAAGCCAAAGATTCTCATAGTCGAAGATGATATTTCTATACTAGACTTGTATGAATATAAGTTTAAAACCTCAGGATTTGATTGTTTAAGGGCTACCAACGGAGTACAGGCTCTTAGTCTCACCTTCAATGAAAAACCAAATGTTGTACTGCTTGATATCATGCTTCCAAAGCTAGATGGACTTAATGTGTTGAAGGAATTACGGCTTTCACCAGGTGAGGTCGGAAAAACACCAGTTGTGATTTTAACATCTCTAACCGATAAACTTTTCGCCGATGAGGCTATGAGGTTGGGAGCCAATGAATATCTAGTTAAATCGAATATTTTACCCCGGCAGGTTGTTGAAAAAGTCAAAGAAATCCTAAAAAAAGACTGAAAATACTGTAACTTACTTGCCAAGAACTTATTCTTTTGTTATCATTCTCCCTCAACGAAAGAAAAGTAACTATGAAGAAGGTTAAGACAATTATTAAACTTAATATAGCTGCTGGCGAGGCTACAGCAGCCCCTCCGGTAGGCCCTGCGTTAGGACAGCATGGTCTGCCTATTATGGATTTTGTCAAAACCTTTAATGAAAGGACTGCTGACCAGAAAGGTAATGTCTTACCAGTTGTTATAACGGTTTTTGAGGACAGAACCTTTTCCTTCATTACCAAAAAACCTCCTGTTGCTGAATCAATCAAGAAAGCTTTAAGTTTGGGCAAAGGCTCAGGCATTCCAAACCGGGACAAAGTTGGTAAATTGACCAAAGAACAGCTTCACAAGATCGCCCAAGATAAAATGGAAGATTTAAATGCAAATACACTGGAGGCAGCGGAGAATATTGTCGCCGGTACTGCAAGAAGCATGGGAGTAGAAATAGAAAATGGGTAGACCAAGAATCAAAGTTATTGAGACCGCGATAGAACCAGATAAGGTTGAGAAGCTAGAGAAAGAAAAACTGTCTCTTTCAGAAGAAAGTGAAGGAAAGATAGAAGATGAGGCCAAAGCTGCCAAGAAGGTGTCGGGAAGACCTAAAAAGCAAAAAACCAGAAGCAGCCGTTATAAACACTTAATTGATTTGATCGATAAATCCAAAGTTTATGATCTGAGCGAGGCTATTGATTTAATAAAAAAAACTGCCAGTACAAAGTTTGATTCAACGTTAGAAATTCATTTAAATCTCTCTATTGATCCATCAAAAAGCGACCAGCAAATCCGCAAAGCAATTAATTTACCTCACGGTAGTGGTAAATCTATCAAAATTTTAGTCTTTGGTGGAGACACTAAAAAACTCACGAAACTGGGTTCAATAATCGGAACAGAGGCTACCATTGAACAGATTAATAAAGGGCAAATTAAAGCAGAAAAGATTGTAGCCACACCTGAGTGGGTGCCAAAATTAGCAAGCGCCGCTAAAGTACTAGGTCCAAAAGGTTTGATGCCAAATCCCAAATCTGGGACAATTAGCAAAGACCCGGAAAAAGTTGTGGAGAGCTTGCAGAGCGGAATGGTGGAAATAAAATCAGAAAAATCCCCTATCCTCCACAACGTGATTGGTAAAACTTCATTTTCTAAAGAACAACTTGAAGAAAATATTAAAAGTCTAATCAGTGAAGTTCGTAAGTCTAAACCAGAAAGTGTTAAGAAAGATCTTATAAAGTCAGCTTACCTAACCTCCACAATGAGTCCTTCGATAAAAGTAGACTTGACAAGCTTAAAGTAGCAAATTATACTTACGAACGTTCGCCTAAGACAGTAGGCCCCCGCGAAAATTTACTGAAGTGGGGTTAATGGAGAACCACCTACCGAGGTTTTTGGATTTAAGATTTCAGATATTAGATGTAAGAAAATAAAATCTGAAGTCATACATCTTAGATCTTGAATCTAACAAAACTCCTCGGTAGAAGGAGTTTTTTTATGCCGTAAATAAGCGGCGTAATTTCAAGAGAAATTATGGGTAAAAATAGAGAAATTAAAGAAGAAAAAGTAAACAAGTTGGCTCAAGGCTTAAAAGAAGCTACATCAATCGTATTAACCGACTATAAAGGTTTATCAGTATCCAAAGCAAACGAACTAAAGAAAAAACTTAAAGAATTAACGGCGGATTTTACTGTTGTGAAAAATAGTCTGTTGTCTTTAGCGGGAAAGCAAAGTGGTTTTGAAATACCCGAGGAACAACTAAAAGGTCCTACCGCCATTCTTATCTCTCGCGGAGATCAAATTCAACCCATAAAGGATCTGTCTACCTTTATAAAAGATCATGGAGTCCCAAAGATAAAATTTGGTTTCTTTGATAAAGAGCCTCTAAGCTCAGAAAGACTGGCTGAGATTGCCAAAATTCCTGGCAAAGAGGAGCTGTTGGCAAGGGTTGTCGGTTTGATCAACTCTCCGAGAGCAACCATCGTCAATGTTTTATCTGGCAATCTGCGCAATTTTGTCTATTTATTATCTGAAATTCAAAAATCGAAGGGAGGTGTTAAACCATGAACGAAGATGAAAAAAAAGAACAATCAGAAGAATCTAATTCTGATTCTGAAACAGAAAACTCCGCAGAGAAAGAAGTAAAAAGCGAAGAATCTACAAAAGTGGAAACCCAAGAAGCTGAAACGGCTCAAGGAGAAAACGAAGCTCACAAAGAGGAGGATTCCGCTAAAGAATCACAGGATGTATCACAAGAGACTGAAAAACCCCATGAGGAAGGTGCTAAATCTGTTGAGGATGTAAAAAAAGAGGAGCCACAAAAGCCAACCGAACCTAAGAAAGAAGTTAAGGTTTCCGGTAAACTAGCTGGCATTATCAAAGATATTGAAGTTCTTACTGTTCTTGAGTTGGCGGATTTAGTTAAGGCACTTGAGGATAAGTTTGGTGTTTCAGCCTCCGCACCTCTTGCAGCGGTCTCTGCAGCATCTGCAGCTACTTCTGGAGGTGATGAAGCATCTGACGAAGGTCAAACAACCTTTAATGTAATTATTGCCGAATCTGGAACGAACAAGATTGGCGTAATAAAAGCGGTCAGAGAACTTGTACCAACTCTAGGACTAAAAGAAGCTAAAGATTTAGTTGATTCTGCTCCTAAACAGGTACTAGAAGGTGTTGGAAAAGACGCGGCAAACCAGGCCAAGCAAAAGCTAGAGACAGCCGGCGCGAAAGTCGAGCTTCAATAAGATTATTGCCTACTGGATAGTTATGATTAGCTTGGGGACGTATACTCCCCCACGCTCTTTTGAATAATAGGCTGCCCCATCAGCACTTGGTGTGGCTATGGCCAGACTA
>MHCR01000007.1:23314-24074 GCA_001816695.1 Candidatus Woykebacteria bacterium RBG_16_39_9b | reverse complement strand
TGATAAATGCTGATACATCTACGTCATAGGTTTTTCCAGCTGCTACATAACCTAAAGTAGCCACTTTAGTCGTGGTTGCACCAGCATTCGACCAAGTAATAGTTCCTTCCTTCCAAAGGTCATTCGTGGTTCGGTAGAAAATTCCCCCGACTATTGCTGGTTCGAAGCAGTAGAAACGTAGCTTTGCGCTTACAACCGTTCGACCTGTTACTCCGGAAACCAGGAATTTAATAAGAAAGTTTCTTCTTGGAAGGCCGTCTGCTACTAAAGCTGACAGTGAACCAAAATTCTTGTATGGGAAATCTCTAACAATAGTAACATCATCGGTTGGGGTAAAGGTGAGCACCTGGGTGGTTTGGTTATTGACATTGACTGAGACCGTACTACTTGTACCGACATTATTAGCGGCATCGTAAGCCTTAGCGGTCAGGGTGTGGCTACCGTTGCTAACTGTATTTGTGTCCCAGCTGTATGAATAAGGAGCTGCTAGATCTTCAGACTTTTTAATTCCATCCACGTAAAACTCAACCTTGGTTACCCCGACGTTGTCTGTAGCGTTGGCTTGAATACTAACTGTCCCTGAAACGGTTGATCCAGCGGTTGGTGAGGTGATTGTCACCGTTGGATTTTCTGTATCTGGTACTTTGAGCAGGATAATGGCATCGTTCGCTTCCAGGGTTATTGATGTCACCAAGCTACCGTCATTGATTGGATCCTGCGTTCCTTTAATCTTCTTGAATGTTCCTCCAAGATTAAACGT
>MHCR01000007.1:0-23304 GCA_001816695.1 Candidatus Woykebacteria bacterium RBG_16_39_9b | reverse complement strand
GCCGTTGTCAAAATCTCTTCGGAATTTGTTGGCCCCGCCTTTGAAGATTTGGACGCCGTCAAGAAACACATCGCTTGTTTCCACAAGCATTTTGAAGCGGACACTGGTGGTGGTTGCGGTTGGAGTAAACGTAATGAAGTATTCTTTCCAAGTAGGGAAAAAGAGGAACTGATTGATTTCTTTGCCGCCAACACTATTGGGTATCTCAACCGACGTTTCGTGGATCGCCCCTGCTTTTGCCCAGAATTTGAGGGTATACTCTGCTCCTGCTTCCACATTTATTGGACTAAGGGTGGCTACTGCACCGGAATCAGTTGGGGTAATTTTGAGAGAGTTGCTGCCAAGGTTTGGGGCACCACCCGCTGCCTGGGAAAGATTTGCTTTGGTTTTTGTCCAGTTAGCAGTGATTCCACCCTCAAAAGAATCTTCAAAGATTTTATCCGAGGGGGCTGGGTTAAAAAGCCGTTGGTACTTCCTATCGCCTGTCGGCTGACCCAAATACTCAGTCTTACTTTTTACCGCCTTCCAACAGGATATTTTATCGGCGGCACTGTCACATGCATCGTTGGCAGCCGCTTTGCCTTCTCCTGTTTCCAAATCCACCGCATACTCATCCCACCAATAATCACCAAAACCAGAGCCTGAGCCATAATCAAAAAACCCATCTTCAAGCATCGCCGTCCCCAAAATATAGCGGAAGAGCCGCACCGAGTTGGGTGGCGTAAGCTCGCAATCTTCGTCTGGCGCTGGATTGGGACAGTCCAGATCAGGATAAACGTCTGTCGGGAAACGGGTGTAAATTTCGGTATATTTGGGAGAAAAGGCAGCTTTTTCCATCCAAGATTCGTACCGGGCGAAATCGCCGTCGATTTCTTCAAGTCCTTTCAAAATATTGGCGTCAACATTGCCAGGGAAGCCCTCGAACTGATTACCGTTGAGATTATCAAAACCGCGAGTTTCGATTACGCCTCCGGTAATAATTTTGTCCGGCCCAAGACCTTGCCTTAACTTATCAAACATAATCTCTAGTCCTTCACCCCAGCTACTTCTACCAGGTTCCTCTCCCGAAATATTAGTAGTAATTCCACCGTCAGCTACCAGATCGTTGTTGACATCTGCTGGTGTCGGTCCGAAATAGGGAGTAACATCGAAAAGTATCCCGTCAAAAAGGTGCTGGTCATTGGCAGGATCGGTATCATAAGGACAGTTATTTAAATTGGCGGCAAGGAATTCCCCCATCACCTGGTTGAGCTGCTTGCCATTTGAATCTTTGGGTGCGTGGACAGATTGGTTATACGCCCAACCGGTATTCCTGACCGCTTGACCGGCTGCACCAATGTGGATAGCAATTCTTGAACCAGAGGGATGACCGCTGGCAGTGGTGCGATAACCCCGTTGTCCGAGGGTTACGGTGTTTCCAGAAACTCCGGTGACTAACACGTGTTCGGCATGGTCCCAAAAGGCTGGGTCGTCCTTGTCATTTGTCCCGGAGGCTTCTCCATCCCAAATCATTGCGTATTGTCCCTCGGGAAATTTAGTTAAATTTAGAGCGTCAGCAATCTTGGCACCATCGGCTACGGTAATTGAAGTTTGATTATCAGTAATCTCACCAGAGAGTGTGGTCCCCTCGAAAAAGAGCCAGTGGCCAGGGTAAATCAAATTAAGAGGAATGCTTCGATCATCGTTTGTTTGATAAGCCCGGCCAGAGAAGTAGCGAAGAACGGTCATCGACGGTTCTGCCACTCGCAAAGATTGAATATCCTCGGCTAGATTTTGACCACATGCGATGCTAGTCACCATGTATTTTAGTGCCGGCAACTGCACTCCATTGACATTGGTGATTCTCGGAAACCCCATTTGATCCAGGGGTGGTGCAGCTGCCTGACCGGTCAGTTTGGGTGTTCCCTCTTTTAGCTGCAAGGTACCAATGACAGTCAGCGGCAGGGCGAAGAGAAGTAAAATGGTACCAATTATTGTGGCCATTGTTTTCTTATCTTTTAGGTTGGCAGGCTGTTTGAGATATTCCATAAAGGCAGTAGACATTTCGTTCAACTAAAGTTTCCCATAACAGCAGGGCTAGTGCAACTCGACCTCTTAACGACCCTTCGCCGAAAGCTTCGGCGCTGTCAACCCCTCTTCGTCGAGACTTCGAGGGGTTGACCCCACACAATGCTTACTTTTCTCCGTGGTCTACGTCCACGCTCTCAAAGAGCGCCTGTACGGGGTTTGCGCCCTGAACCGAATTTATTCTGGTTCGGGCTTGACAACTTCTTTTCTACTATGATACCTTAAGTGTCATAAAGAATATTAAAGATGTTATTCTGTCCGGAAAGGATTAGCAAATGGCTCTTGGAGATGATTTACCAGAGCTGATGACAGTTAAAGAAGTTGCGAGCTTCTTGAGAGTTTCTCCGCTCACTATCAAACGTTGGGGCAAACGAGGAAAGTTGCCTGCAATTCGTATAAATTCTCGAGGCGATCGACGTTATAAGAAGGAAGCGGTTCTTTGGCTTCTCGGTGAAATGAAGAAGGAAACGGTTTAGATAATTTACTTGCATTTATCCCCACTTCCTTATTGCGTTTTTTCACTTTGTTCAAAAACTAAAAAAGAAGCAGTTTTATAGCTTCTCGGTGAGATAACCCGCTCCATAACTTCGAAATTTCGTCTAACTTAATTTCTCAGGTATTCTCGCGTGTTGCGACCACTTCGTGGACTAGAAAAAGGAAAAGCCCCAACCTTGGGGCAGGGGCTTTATCAATTTCCGGCGTTTTTTATGATCTCAAGCCAAATAATTTTGTGAATACACGAGATCTGACTAACTCCAAAAAGTTGGAGGTTTACAGACCAAGAGCTTAGGGATGGGCAGATTGTCAATGTGCTCTTGATTAGTCGATCTCGTCCCCTTGCGGGGTAACACTAGATCAAAACGTATCACAAAATTGCTTGTTTGTCAATCAAAGGTCAAATCAGATTTTAATCCGCTGACGTAATATTTTGTATGCGAAATAGGGTAATACCAATTGTCTTCTCCACCTCCAAGGTTCACGGGCTAAACGATATAGCCACTCTAAACCTACTTTTTGAACTGCTCTCGGAGCACGCTTTTTTCTTTCCGATAAATAATCAAAGGCGCCTCCCACACCAATAGCTACTTTTGCAGGTATTTTATCTATATTTCTAGCGATCCACTTCTCTTGTTTACCAGCACCAAAAGCGACAAATAATATGTCCATTTTGTTGCTGTTTAACATTTCTATACTCTGATCGTCATCTTTTTCATTTGGGCTACCAGAATACGCTCCGGCGATTTTTAAATTGGGTAGCACTTTTGCCAGTTTCTGAGCTGCTTCTTCTGCCACTTTTTCTTCTCCACCCAAAAGAAAGACGCTGTATCCTTCTTGAGAGGCTAACAAGCTCATACCATACATTAAATCTACTCCGGCTACTCTCTCGGACAGTGGCTGACCCAATATTCTTGAAGCCCAAACGATACCCCACCCATCAGCAACAGATAAGTCAGCCCCGTTTAATATCTCTGCAAAATTCTTATCAGTTAAACTTTGCACCACCATTTCCGGATTTGTTGTAACGATATAATGTTTGCCGCCGCCTTTGATAAGATCCCTAATTGCCTCTAATGTCTGCTGATAATTTAGATTGTCTACATTAATATCTAGGATTTTCATTGTTAACTTTTTCCAACACCGCCAGTGTTTTTTCAGCCGCCTTCTCCCAAGTAAACTTCTTGACACGATTTAACCCCCGTTCAATCAGTTCTTGACGGGTCTTTTGATCTTCTAAAAGTTCCTCGATTCCCCTTTTAATATCATTTTCATCATCAGGATCCACAGTCAGTGCTGCATCGCCGGCAACTTCAGGTAAAGATGATTGATTTGAGACCAAACAGGGACAACCAGCCGCCATTGCTTCCAAGACAGGTAAACCAAACCCTTCATATAAAGAAACCAAGGCAAGGCCAGAGGCACCCGAATATAAGGCTGGTAGCTCGTTGATAGGGACATATCCTAAAAATTTAACTCTGTCCTCTACTCCAAATTTTTTGGGTGCTTTATATATTTCATCATAAAGCCATCCTGGTTTTCCGACTAAAACTAGATCGATATCTTTCAGTCTTATTTTGGAAAAAGCCTCTATAAGATTAACTAAATTTTTCCGAGGCTGAATTGTTCCCACAAAAAGCAAATAATTTTCTAAACCATACTTTTTTTTAATTTGACCAACCTTCCCCTCACCCCTTCTTGAAAAATATCTTCTATTCACACCTTCATGTACAACACTAATACGAGAGGATTCAAGAGCAAACATTTTAATTAAATCGTTTTTTGTGCTTTCAGAAACCGCTATTATGTGTGTAGCGTATTTTGCGACATAATTCGTAGACCAATTAAGGTAAAGCTTTTGTGGAAATTTATGGTACTGCTCTAAAAATTCTGCTCCCAAATCATGAATTGTTACAACTGTTTTAAGAGAAGGTCTCCTTATAACCGGTATTGTATGAGCAGGCACAAAAAGGACATCTGGAGGATTCATCAAACACTCTAAAGCTAATCTGCCTTGGGTCCAAAGTCGTGGAAAAGGAATATATTTGACAGTAAAGTTTTTGGCTGTAGGTTCAAAATATTTATGTGGTTTATTAAGGTAAAGAGTATATTTGTTTTTATTATCTACAATCTGTAGAGCGTTTATTAGATTAAAAGAATAGGATTCTGTTCCGGTTTTTTCTTCAGCGGTAATCCTACTTGCATCTATTCCTATATACATCTTTAATTAATTCGCCTCTCATCTTTTGGTGATAGATCGCTTGTAAAGATCGATATTCTCGAGTGCCAAACCTGTACCTTGCACTACACAGAAAAGCGGATCGTCAGCGATATGAAAGGGAACTCCGATTGATTCCGTAAAAAATCTGTCCAGATTGCGCAAAAGAGAGGTTCCTCCACTCATAATGATTCCTTTGTCGATAATATCACTGGATAGTTCTGGGGAGGTTTGCTCCAAAACAGAACGAACTCCATCTAAAATCTGGCTTAATGTATGCTTAATCGCACCTGTAACTTCTGTTGAAGATATCTCTATGGTGTTAGGGAGACCTGTAATGTTGTCTCTGCCCCTAACCTCAATCTTTTCATCCTTATCAAGCAAAAGGGCGCTTCCTACCTCTATCTTAATATCTTCAGCCGTTCTTTCACCGATTATTAGATTGTACTTCCTTCGCAGATATGTAGCAATTGCCTCATCTATTTTATTACCAGCGACTCGAACAGAACTGTGAGAAACGACTCCACCTAGGGAAATTACAGCAGATTCGGTTGAACCACCGCCAATATCGACGATCATATTGCCTGACGGCGCTCCAATGGGTATACGAGCACCAATTGCAGCGGCCAGGGGTTCATCAATAAGATATGCTGTTTTGGCCCCTGCGGACAAAGTTGCGTCCAACACAGCTCTTCTTTCAACGCTAGTAACTCCAGCTGGAACACAAATCATAACTTCAGGCTTAAAAAGTCTTGAATGTCCGCACACTTTATCAATAAAGTAGCGGAGCATAGCTTCCGTTACAATATAATCGGCAATTACGCCATCTCGCATTGGTCTTGAAGCAATAATCCCTTCTGGTGTCCTACCTAACATCTCTTTGGCCTCATTGCCAACTGCTACAATGTCACCTTCCTCTTCTGAAACAGCCACAACTGTAGGTTCATTAAGTACAACACCCCCACCTTCTAAATAAACAAGGGAATTTGCAGTTCCTAAATCGATTCCTAACCGTTTGGAAAACATAGATTACACGTAAAAAGTGCTAATATTATAGAAGTTATGGCGATAAAAGGCTAGTCGTTATTCTTGCTCTAATGTTCTGCTTCTGCTAAAATCAGGTCTTCGAAAATGGTTTCTACAGTTGATACGTCAAAATCTTCAAACGAACATAAAAAAAGAAGAGTCATACGCTTCTTCGCGATTCTATTCGTTTTTTTGGCAGTAACAGCCACTATCATTTTTTTCGCCAGGGGTTTTAGATTTGATTTTAAAGAAAGGAAACTAGAAAGAACCGGCATATTATCTGTTTCCACAACTCCTAACGGAGCAGCTATATATATTAATGATGATCTCAAAGACGCCAGCAACGCTACTATCCAAAATTTACAGCCGGGAAAATATAAAGTCAGATTAACTAAGGAGGGCTATTCTTCCTGGGAAAAAGAGATAGAAATCAAGGAGGAAATCGTCACACCGATAGAAGCAGTTTTATTCCCTTCAGCACCAAACCTTAAAGCAATTTCCTTTAACGGAGTGGTAAATCCGGAAATTTCACCTGACTTACAAAAAATAGTTTATGGAATAAATCTTAAAGAAAGAGAAGGCCTTTGGATATTAGAATTGGCAAACCGCCCAATCATAGGATCACGTGACCCCAGACAAATAGTTAGTAATACTGAAACGCTAAATTTTTCTAAAGCAACCCTGGAGTGGTCCCCAGATAGTAGTAAAGTTTTAGCCACTTTAACTGAAACCGTAAAAACAGCTGGTAAGACTACAAAGGTTCAAAGAAACTACCTTTTAGATGCTGGCAGATTAAACGACGGCAGTTTGAGCGAGGTTTCTGCAACTCTTGCTCAAATTAAATCAGATTGGGAAGCTGAACACGACTTAAAAGAGAAAAACGCTTTAAGCAGATTATCTGACGAAGCTAAGAAGTTAGCTCGCGAGTCAAAGAATATTGTCTTTTCTCCAGACGAGGACAGATTGTTATTATTCAAAGAAGATGATACAGCGGTAGTTTACGACTCAAAACCCTCTCCTGTTCCTGATACCAAACCTGCTATATCGCAATTACCAAAAGCCCAAAGCTATATCTGGTACCCAGATAGTAAACATGTAATTTTGGTGGAAAATGGTGCAATAAGTATTGTGGAGGTTGACGGTCAAAATAAAATGGGCATTTATACAGGCAGTTTTGACCCTAAAGCCGTATTTCCATGGCCGGATGGGTCTAAATTAATAATAAGTACTACTTTAAATACGGCGGTCAGCAAAGAACCCAATCTTTATTCGATTGATCTGCGGTAAAATTATTGATCTAGCTTTGCTGTCACTATCAACCGCCTCAATTGAGTGCCAGGGGGATCACAAGTCTGCAAAGTAAGGATCGGGTCTTTAGATGGACTCGTTAAATACTTAACATCGTTGGCTTCAACTACTCTTTTGTCAAATACAATATAATCATATCTCTTAGCTTTGTAAAAAGTTACTATTCTGTCTCCCTTTTCAAGTTTCCTAAGAAGAAAAAAAACTGCGTTATATTTTGGCACATCCCAAAAATTTAAAGTCGAGTGGGCAAAGAGGAAAACGTTGTTGTTTGGTTTGTCGACCGAGCCGGGAACAGCAGTACCTTTTGCATGCGCTACTCCTTTCTTTAGCGCTTGAATATAATCTCGATAACTAGTGCTGTCAACATCAGCGATGATCGGAGCATTAACTTTTATCTTTTCAATCACGATAGAAAAATCTTTATTAACTGGTGTGGCCTTGATTGGTGGTAGTTGCTTTACTACTTCCTCTTTATTCCCTTGTATCACTTCGGCTATAGTGTTTTCTCTTCCAAAAAAGCGGTCCCAACGATATGAAAGTTCCTCTTTAACAAATGGCCAGAACGAAAGGAACGCAAATACTATACCCAAAATAATCAGAAAATTTGCCAATGTTCTTAAGGCCACAAAAGCCCAAAACCGCTTTCTTTTATCCATCCTTCGGCAAGCTCAGGACTGAAAAATGCTGAGCTGGTCGAAGCATGGTCGGAGTGGAGGGAATCGAACCCACTGCCTCTCGGTCCCGAACCAAGCGTTCTACCAATGAACTACACTCCGGAAGGTTTTATTTTAAACTTTGTTATGATAAAATTCAAACCTAACTGCCCCTGTAGCTCAATTGGATAAGATGCCAAGGCATCTTGCGGGCACTTGGGGCCGATGTAGCTCAATTGGATAGAGCAGACCCGTCCTAAGGGTAAGGTTGGGAGTTCGAATCTCCCCATCGGCACCAAGTGCCCTAAGATCAGTCCCGTCCTAAGGGAAAGGTTGCAGGTTCGACTCCCGCCAGGGGCGCCAAGTACTTCTAAGAGCAGACCCATCCTACGTTTCAGTAAATAGCCGTAGGCTATTCTGAAAGGGTAGACGAAAGAACCTGTGAAGAGTAGCGAGCAGATTCTGGAGTCGTCATGGTAAGGTTGAGAGTTCGAGTCTCTCCATCGGTACCATTAATTGACACATAATCAAACCTTAATCTATAGTTAACTTGTGAAACCCGCCAAAGGCTTTACCCTAATTGAACTTCTTGTTGCTGTTGCCATTATCTCCGTTTTACTTTCGGTCGGACTTGTATCCTACAGCAGTTTTCAAAAAAATGCCCGCGATACCCAGAGAAAGCGAGATTTGGATCAAATAAAAATAGCTCTGGAAAGCTATTTTCAAGAGAATTTAGTCTATCCAACTTCTAGCAGCGGAAAAATAAAATGCGGCGCCACTACGTTTAACTGGGGCGAACGTTTTGTTTGCGGTGCTACTCCTATCGTTTACATGGAATCTCTTCCAAAAGATCCAAAATCTACTTCTCCGTATATTTACTGCTACATTAGTCCCGCCCCCAACTCCACTTTCCGGCTTTACGCTTCAATGGAAAATGATAAAAACGAAAATCTAACAGCAGCAGAAAGCTGCAACAGTGTTAATTATAAGTACAAGATCACAAATTAATTAGTTTGACAAGCAGGTGTGCCTAAATTATAGTGAATTATAGAGTCAATGACTTTTTAAACTTTGGCACGTTGACTCTTGTCACTTTGACTTATTATGAGAAAAGGCGGTTTCACGCTCATAGAGCTTCTGGTGGTCGTCGCGATAATTGCGATTCTTGTCTCTGTCGGCATGGTTTCTTACAGCGGCATCCAACAACGTGGCCGAGACACAACTAGAAAAACTGATTTAGAGTCTGTTGCAAGCGCTCTGGAAACCTATTATGCAGATAACGGAGCCTATCCGACTGCTAATACTGGAAAAATAGATTGTGGAGGAGCGCTGACTTGGGGCACTTCCGCCCTTACCTGTGGGGGTAAAACTTATTTAACTAAGTTGCCCGGAGATGTAAAGGCACCTCCCCGAGAGCAATATTGCTATGAAAGCACTGCCCCCAACCAAACATATAATCTTTACGCAAACCTAGAAAATGAAAGTGATCCTGCAAGACTTTCTTCCCCAGTCAATTGTGGAGGTAGTTCAGGAAACCCGTATGACTTCCGTGTGAAAAATCCGTAATAAACTTTACTTGCTGCTTTAGTAGCTGTGGATATCGCTCTCGTGGAACCAAAGTTTCTCTTCAAAGGCTGCCTCTTCGTTGGAGCCAGACACATGTACGATATTTTCAACCCCTCTTTTTTCGGGATTTGCGTAGGCAGCTGAATCTGTAGAAAAATCCCCTCTAATTGTGCCGGCAGGGGCATTAACTGGCATTGTAGGACCAGCTATTGATTTAACATTGTCTACTGCATGTCTTCCTTCGAGTAAAATAGCAACAATTGGCCCAGAACCAACGTAATCAATCGTCCAGCCTCTTATCATTCTTCCAAGTTCGAGCGGATCTTTTGTTCCTAAATCTTTCCCCGCGTCTCTCCCATAATCCTCATACGTCTTTAAAGTCTTTTTACCAAGACTAATTAGATACTCTTTATCGTCGGTATAATGTTTGCCGAGATGATCCCCCTTCGCCCACATCATCTTCATGGCTACTATCTTCAAACCTACTTTCTCAAAACGACTAACCACCTCACCGACAAGGTTACGCTTTACTCCATCTGGTTTTATTAAAACAACAGTTCTTTCCATAAAACCCAAGTTAATGGCGAGCATGCGCTTAAGCGGCGATTTAACGCTAGTTTAAGCCGCGAAGCGCTGCGAACCAGCATACTTTACATCTAAAAATTTAATAAATTTAAGAACCTACCCTCTTTTTTATACGGTCCAATTATCGCTAAATTCAAACTCTCGTTTTTAAACAGATCTTTTGACACTCTTAATATATCTTTTCGCGTCACCTTATCGATATTTTTGAATATCTCTTCTGGAGTACGGGTTTTATGCTCTAGAAGCTCCTGCAGACCAAAAAGTGTAGCCACCTCGCGCGAATCTTCCAGATCTAAAATTAACCTACCTTTCAAGTACTCCTTGGCTTTCTTTAATTCTACTTCACTAATCTCTTCTTCCGCAAGCTTTTTAAATTCACTCAAAATTACTTGTATAGAATCTTCTATTTTTTTCTGATGTACTCCGGCTTGAGCCGCAAAAGCACCGGTATCTAGATACTCCTCAACACCGCTACGCACATAATAAGCAAGACCGCGTCTTTCTCGCAGTTCAATAAACAATCGTGAACTCATATTCGCTCCAAGAATTGTATGAATTAGAGACACAACGTAACGATCCGGATGACCAGTTTGGTAGCTTCTAACACCCAAGCACATATGGGCCTGTTCCGTGTCCTTATAAAATAACTTAACAGCTGGTTTTGCTTGGTTATATTTTGCAGGAAGAAAAGAAGGTATTTCCCTTGGCTTGATACCACCTAAATATTCATCAACCAACAACTCTGTTTTTCCCTGTTTAACTTCCCCGGAAACAACTACAAGCATGTTGTTTGGATGATAATAAGTGTTCATATATTCCAGAAAGCTTTCTCTCGTTATATTTTGCAGCGATTTCTCAGTACCTACAGTATCCCATCCTAATGGATGATCCCCATAAAGAAGCGATTCAAATACCTCGGAGATGTATCGCATTGGTGTATCTAGGTACATTCTCCGCTCTTCCAAAACGACATTTCTTTCCCGTTCCACCTCTTCTTTTTTAACCAGTGCATTCAAGAGCATATCGGAAAGTACATCTAAAGCCAGGTTTAAGTGAGCTGCAGCAGACTTTATATAAAAACCGGTGAATTCTTTCGAAGTAAAAGCATTAAATTCTCCGCCGATTCCATCAATTAAAGAGGATATATCAAGCGCGGTAGGCCGCTTTTTTGTACCTTTAAAAAACATGTGCTCGGCAAAATGTGCTATACCATTATATTTTTTTGTTTCGTTGCGACTTCCCACCTTAACTAATATTAATGCAGTGGATGATTTAACCGGCAAGGGGGCTGTTATTACTCTTAATTTATTTTTAAGTATTACCTTATTTGGCTTCATTTTTAATCTTCTAATTCTATCTCTTTTATTTCAAAATTTCCATCCTCAAAAACGCTAACCAAGTCAAATCTAGGTGTTTGAAGGTTTCTATCTCCTGTCACAGCCCCCACAACTCTCATTCTAATACCAGTGGTTGGCTCACTATAAGAGCTCGAGAAATGGTGATCGCCAGCAAATACTCCTTTGACGGCTGCTTCCCCAATCATTTTGATTACTTCTTCGGCTTCTTTCTTAATCGGGGGGTTTACACCATTTTTTTCCCAAATTGTTCTTGGGTTTGTTGGGTGATAAAGCGACAACTGCATGAAAACTAAAATCGGTTTGTCTTTATTTTTAATTAGGTCGTTTTTCAGCCAGTTTAACTGCTCCTTACCCACCCCAATATTTGTATCAGATGTATCTAATAATACGTGGTGTATACCATTTCTATCAAAAGATTCGTATGTAGGACCAAAGACTTTTATAAAATTTTCTTTCCCCGATTGCCAAAGATCGTGATCACCAATTGCAGTTTTGTAGAAAAGACCGCTGCTATCCAGTATCTTTTTTTGCTCTGTAAGTTCTTTAATCGTACCTACTGTTGTTAAATCTCCAAGAAGTATCATGTAATCTGCTCCTAAATCTTTGGCCTTTTGAACCGCCTTTTTCGTGTTGGCAGTATCTGAATGAGTGTCGCTAAGAACAGCAAAATGAGAAATTATTCTCTCTTTTTGATCTTGATTTCGCTTATTAGTCTGAGAAAAGTTCTCGATTGCTTTAGGGAGGATATCAAAACCGGAAAATCCAGTGAATGAAAAAAGTAGTCCAGCGGCTAATAGTCCGAGCACGAATAAGCCAATTAACTTTTTAGACACCAGATTTCTCCATTGTCTCTGGAGAGGATACACCCATTAGACGCAAGGAATTGGCAAGAGTGATTTTTATAGCTGAAACTAAAGAAAGCCTGGCTTTAGTGAGTTCTACATCTTCACTAACCACTTGAATCTCTTCATAAAATTTGTGAAAGAGATCCGCCACTTCAATTGAATAGGAAGCAAGTAGATGTACGGCGAAATTTTGTGATATATCTTCCACAAGTTCAGGCAGTTTTATTATTTTTCTAATTAATCTTAGTTCTGGTTTCTCTTTTATCAGTTTCAAATTAGCATTGCTAAAATCTATTTGCGATTTTCTTAAAATACTACCTGCTCGAGCATGCGCATATTGAACGTAATAAACTGGATTATCGGCCGATTTGTTTTTAGCTTGATCTAAATCAAAATCCATATGTGTGGAAGGCTGGTTCATTAACATAAAGAATCGAAACGCATCCTTACCAACCTCATCTAGTACTTCTTTGGCCGTAACAAAGTTACCAGCCCTTTTTGACATTTTAACAACCTCTTTTCCTCTTTTGACTCGTACAAATTGATATAGTATGACCTTAAACCTCTCTAAGTTGAACCCCAGGGAGCTCACCAGTGCTTTTAATTTTGGTACATGACCTGCGGTGTTACTTCCAAAAACGTCAATAATAAGATCATACCCGCTTTCGAATTTTTCTTGGTGGTAAACAATATCTGAACCAAAGTAAGTGTAAGAACCATCGCTTTTTATCACCACAGCGTCTTTATCTTTTAGAAACTCATTACGTGGGGCAAACCAAATGGCACCTTCCTGTTTTTTCAAGAGTTTCTTTGATTCTAAATCCCTTAACACACCCGGCAACTTTTTCTGTAAGTCGCTCTCGTGATACACTTTGTTATATTCTATACCTATTTCCTTAATATCTTTTACGATTTCTTCAAATAGAGTCTTAACTCCAATTTCTCCCGACTTTTTTATGATCTCTTCTTTGGAAAGACCTTTTACGTCTCCAACATGAACCTTGACAGCTTTAGCAAGATCATTAATATAATCGCCTTGATATACCAAATCCGCCATCTTTTCTTCTATAAACCCGGCTTTGGTCGCCAATGTTCTCCCAAGTTCTAAAACTTGGTTTCCGCAATCGTTATTAAGATATTCACGAAGTGTATCAAAACCACTACTTTCTAATACATTAGCTAAAGTGTCTCCTATTGGTCCTCCGCGAGCATTACCTATATGAAGCGGTCCGGTTGGGTTCGCTGAAATGAACTCAACTCTTGCTTTTTTACCTTTTCCTACCTCCGATGTCCCATATTTTTCTCCTTCTTCGACTATTTTTCGGATAAACTCTTGTAGGAAATCGTTGGATAATGAGATATTAATAAAACCTGGGGACTCAATTTTAGTAGATGAAATATATGTAGATTTTGGCCAATTAGCCTCAATGACTTTAGCAATTTCCATCGGTGATTGATTATCTACGGCTCTTTTTAGCTTTAAAGCCACTGCTGTTGAGTAATCTCCCAGTCTATCATCTGGCGGATACGCAATTTCAGCTAGAGCTTTATCAAAACCGCTTTTTTCTAGAGCAACCGTTAGATCATTTAAAATCTTTTTCTTTACATTCATCGTTGTGTCCTAGTATACCAACTTTGACCGTTACTGACAATTTCAATGAGACCATCCTGATCTGTTCTGTATACTTTTGATCTGTTATTTTTTAAATAACTGATTATTTCTTCGGATGGATGGCCGTATCGGTTTTTCCCCACGGAAATTACTGATATCTGTGGGCTCAATTTAGAAATATAGTCCTTTTTAATAGCTGTTTTTGATCCGTGATGTGGCACTTTAAATACTTCAAAGCTGTCTTTACTAGTTTTGTACGGTTGGTTTTTTTGATCAGCGTCGCCTGTTAACAGGGCATCAAAACTTAAATATGATACCTCCAAGACAATTGATCCTGTATTGAGATCGTTAGAGGTTCTGCCTGAATTTATCACTCTTAAATTGACTCCATCCGGTAACGATATTATGTCGCCAATTTTAGCATTAATAACTCGAATTCCTTTTTCATCCAAAACCGCCTGCCACTCTCTAAAGTCGACCGTGTTATTTTCATCTCCGTTTACAATAACTGCACCAATATGATACCTTTTGACTACTTCTATTAAACCACCGAAATGATCTAGTTGAGGGTGAGTCAGAACAATCATATCTAAAGACTTATCAAATAAACCTAAATCACGGCCTAAAAATCCAAGTACTTTGTTATCAGGGCCTCCATCAATCAAAACCTGATAGCCGGCTGGTGTCTCGATAAAAATAGAATCGCCTTGACCGACATTATAAAACTTTAAATGTAGCCTACCATCTGGAAGGGTAAAGTAGAAAGACCAGACAAAAAAAGCCAGTCCGCTAAATATTAAAATCGGCAACCTAGATTTAATTTTTTGTCTTAGAAATTCTTGCATGATGAATTTTTTTGATAATTAGAATTACTAAAGTAAGAACAGAATAATACATAATGAATAAAACTAATCTATCACTTTTAATTTCTATTAAATTTACCGGGAATTGTCCAATTTTGTTGATTAAAAAAATGAAGATTGTAAGCGGAATCTGGATAATCCAGGCTAAGAAATACGCTACTGGTAGAAAAACTAAACCAGTAAGAACTAATATAAAACCTAGCAAAGTAGATAAGGGTATTGTCCACAATACTAATGCATTTACGAGAGGTGAGAGAATTGAAACTGTACCAAAGTTAAAAAATATGATTGGTATAACCAGAGCTTGAGCCGAAAGAGTAATTGCCAAATCCTCACCGAAGGGGGAAATGATTTTTGCAAAAATCTTGGAGAAAAAATCTTTGAAAAGTAAAATCCCGGCTGTAGCGAAAAATGAAAGTTGAAACCCGATATCAAAAATCACTTGAGGAGAAAGAAAAACCATTATGTATGCCGCTAAAACTAACGTATAGATAGGAAAATTCGCCCTTCCAAAAAAGTTCGCCCCAAAAGCCAAACCCCCCATAATGGCTGCCCTGACCGTCGGTGCCGTGGCGCCCGTAAGAAGGGTGTAAAATAAAATGGCTATTAAACTAGCAGTTATCGCCACTCTTCTGCGCAGGATACCTGCTAGAGATAGAAAAAAACCTCCAACTAAGCTAATATTAAACCCCGAAACTACTACCACATGAATTGTTCCGGTTCTGCGTAAATTATCAGAAAAATCATCTGGTAAATCACTCTTTATACCAAGTAGAAGACCTTTAAGCAAAGCTGCTGCTGGTTCCGGAAGTGATTTTTCTATTACAGTTTTCATACGGCTGCGAACTGCCGCCAAAAAACGAATCACCAAATTTGAACTCTCCTCTTTTATTGTAATTTGTGGAAAAGATAAAAAATTTTTTTCTTGAATGATTCCTTTAATCTCAATATTGTCTCCATAAGAAATTGAAGGGTAAGCCCTTGTCCGCACTTTATACCCTTGAAAGCTAAAATAAAGGCTTTGACCGCGTCTTTGCGGTTCATCTAAAACCGTTCCTTCTAAGACTACATTCCCCTCTTTTGGTTTCTGTTCCAGAGAAAGTTGGTATCGCAGAAAAAGAATACCAACTAAAAAAAGGGCTAGTGAGATATATGAAGCAGCCCTCTTAGAAAACACTAATCAAGTCCTTTATTTTCTCAAATGTAGAAGGTCCCAAGACATTTTTGCTTTTTAGATCCTCAAGGCTCGAATATGGTCGATTGTTAATTATCTTCTCGGCTCTAACTGGTCCAATGTTAGGTAAAGTATCTAACTCCGAAGTGCTTGCCGTATTTATATTAACCTTATTTGAATCTTCTCCTAGCACTTCGTCTGCTTTATTGCTAATATTTCCTACCTCGCCAACAGCTGGGACATAAATTTTTACCCCGTCTGACAGAGGTTGAGCTAGATTCAAATTCTTAGCTATCCAAACTTTATCGGCTTTATCAGTGAAACCGCCGGCAGCAGAAATCGCATCAGCTACTCTGGTATTTTCCTCTAGAGAATAAACAGCTGGTTTAAAAACAGCGCCAGCTACATCTACCTTAAGTTCTTTGCCGTCTGATTTATTTTCAGAAACTGGGATATACGCTGGCTTAGGATTATTGAAGTTTATGCGCGGTAACATCAAACCTAAACCGATGAGGATAATTCCAACTACAGCTAATATTATTGAGACTTTATAATTTTCAAGATGATCCCAAATTGAGGCAGATTTTTTCATGACAATATACGCGAAAAGTATATATCAATCAGTCAAGCTTTTGCCAGTAAAGAAAAAGGCTCTTCACCATTAATAGGATCTGAGCCAGTTAAGCAGGTGTCGGAACAGGTTAAACTAGAACGTTACTGTTGTGAGGCGATGGAAATGCCCTCGTCGGCGAATCGCAGAATCGCCTTACCGTTGGCCAGCTTAAGGCGTAGATGACCTCGTGAGCCCCTCGAGACTCGATCAGGGCATCCAGACCCAGTATCTTGATCACAACTACTCTTGCCGGCCCAAGTCCCTCAACCCACACCGTTTGACCAAGACCAAACTTGAGCTCCGGAGGAGCCCCAGCAGCCTCACAGATCTGGGCGGTGTCGGCATCCAGGTAGGCCGAGCGGCAACCTTCACAGATATGGCGAATAACTTCCCTAACCACCTCGTCTTCCTCCTTTCCTCGTCGTGGGGGGAATTATAGATTTTTATAGGCTAAATTTCAAGTAGGAAGTTTGTGCAGATATAATAGATCTCTATCAAAGCGTATCAAGATAGTCCTTGACCCATTTTTTATAAAAGAAAACCAAATCTTTAAGACCACGCTGGGCCAATTCTTTATCAATAACGCCACCCCTGTGTGGATAGCGGTGCATCCTTGGGTTCGGGGATGAGAAACCTTGAGCATAATGGACAAGTTCATGAGCTATTGTGTGATCTAAAATTTCTTGCGGGTATTTGGGATTCTTAAAACGTCCGTTAATACGAATCAAGGTAGATTTATCTGAATAGTTAAGCCTGATTGAACCAAAACGGTACAATGCTTCACGGCCAAATTTAATAACAATCTTATTTTTTCTAGCAATATCATTAAAGTAGAGTTGCCAGATCTGATTCAGACGCCATGATAACCAAGAATCGTCTCTCATATGTTTCTCCCTTCCTCAGGGAGTATAGTCCTCAAAGATAACATCAGCATAAAGCGAGCTGATATAAAAAATTGAACCCGTTTGTAGGTGGCAGGAAACGGGTTCTGCCCTCAAAATCTTTAATTAAATAATTTGTTAAGAACTAAATTACCAGATTGAGTAGTTTGCCCTCTACCCAAACGATTTTTTTAATCGTCTTGTTTAAAGTGTACGACTTAATTTTTGCTTGGTCAACAGCCAAGCGGACCGCTTCTTCCTTTTTAATATCTCTGTGAGCCTCTAGAGTATCCCGTAACTTGCCATTTATCTGAATTACAATTGTTACCCTACCCTCTTCCAAAAACTTCTTCTCATAAGAAGGCCACCCCTCCTTGTGAATTGAATCTTTTTCTCCAGTTTTTTCCCAAAGTTCCTCGGTCAAATGAGGCGCAAATGGAGCCAACAGGTGCAAAAAATGTTTTACGAGCGCTAAATTCAATTTTTCCTCTTTAGAGACCATCTCATTTAAAAATTCCATTAATGACGCTATTGCCGTGTTAAA
Source organism: Candidatus Woykebacteria bacterium RBG_16_39_9b (assembly GCA_001816695.1). GTDB lineage: Bacteria > Patescibacteriota > Microgenomatia > Woykebacterales > RBG-16-39-9b > RBG-16-39-9b. Next base: position 5,496 of record MHCR01000007.1, on the reverse strand, counting down.
TTTAAGATTTTCTATATCTTCTTCTACTTTTTTAGTAGTTTTATGCAAGGTTTTGAGCAACTGGGAATCGCTACTTTTGCTATTTTTTTCTATTACCTTGGTACATAGATTCCAAACCCGGTTTAAAAACCGGTGCATCCCGGCAATTGCTCGATCAGAAAAATCTCCACCCCGATCATAAGGTCCAAGGAAAAGCAAATACATCCTTAAAGTATCGGCTCCATAGGCATCTATGTACTCATTAGGACTAACCACATTGCCACGGCTTTTACTCATTTTTTCCCCGCCGTGAATCACTAAACCGTGGGCTCTGAATTTCTTAAACGGCTCTTCGAAGTTAATAAAGCCAAGATCGTGCAAAGCCATAGTAATGAATCTTGTGTACATAAGGTGTAGCACTGCATGTTCGTTACCGCCAATATACATATCAACCGGCAACCACTTTTTAGTAACTCGAGGATCCCATGGTAATAATGCAGGACCCGCATTCTTGAGCTCATCAAGACCAGCACTAGGGTACCTTAGAAAATACCAAGAAGAATCTAAGAAAGTATCGGATACATCTGTTTCCCTTCGTGCGGATTTTCCGCACTGAGGACAAACCACTTTGATAAAAGATTCATCTTGCGCCAAAGGTGCTTTACCAGTTCCCGTTGGTTTAAAGTTCTTCAAGTATGGCAATTCAACTGGTAAATCTTTTTCCGGCACCGGAACCGTTCCACAATTGTCACAATAGATAATCGGTATGGGAGGTCCCCAATAACGCTGTCGACTAATTAACCAATCACGCAAGTGATAGTTGGTTTTTTTCTTGCCGATCTTATTGCTTTGGATATAGTCTGATATCTTTCTTATCCCTTCTACTGAATCCAAACCGTTGAACTTTCCAGAATTAACTAACTTACCCTCCCCGACATAAGCCTCTTTTTGGATATTACCTCCACTTATAACCTCAATTACTTCTAGTTTGTGTCCCTTTGCAAAATCCCAGTCACGACTATCGTGAGCCGGAACTCCCATTATCGCACCAGTACCGTATCCCATCAGAACGTAATTGGCCACAAATATAGGGATTGGCTTTTTCGTGACTGGATTTATACAGTATCGACCGGTAAAAATACCTTCTTTTGATTTTTGAGTTCTTTCAATTTCCGTTTTGTTTTTAGATTCTTGAACATAGGCTTCCACTTTAGCCTTATTATTAGCACTCACTATTTTTAGTGCTAAGTCGTGCTCGGGCGCAAGAACCATAAAAGTTGCGCCAAATATAGTATCCGGACGCGTTGTAAAAACCTTAATTTGCAAGGCCCGTCCTTGCACAGGAAAATTTATTTCAGTACCTTCTGATCGGCCGATCCAATTTCGCTGCATTGACTTTGTCGTTTCCGACCAATCAATCCAATCTAAATTTTTTAATAATTTTTCACTGTATTTGGTGATCTTAAAGAACCATTGCAGAAGCTCTTTTTGTACAACCTGGGCCTCACACCGTTCACATTTACCAGCAATGACCTGCTCATCAGCTAAAACAGTTTTACAAGAGGGACACCAATCAACCGGTGCTTTTTTTCTCTCCGCTAACCCAGCCTTGAAAAGCTGTAAGAAAATCCATTGAGTCCATTTGTAGTAGTTTGATTCACTTGTTATTACTTGGTGACTCCAATCAAACAAGGCACCGAGCCGTTTCATTTGCTTCTCTCGAAAATAAGTAGTTGTATCATCTATTAACTGCCTTGGGTGCTTGCCTATTTTGATGGCGTAATTTTCAGAATGAATTCCAAATGAATCAAAACCCATCGGTTCAAATACATCAAACCCGCGCATACTCATAAAGCGACCAAAGGTATCGCTTCCACCAAAGGCGTAGACATGACCAACGTGTAACCCCTCCCCGGAAGGATACGGAAACATCATCAGGTTGTAAAAAGGTTTTTTGGAGGCACTTATATCAACCTTGAAGGTTTTCTCTTTTTCCCACTTTTTTTGCCAACGCTCTTCTATTTTCCTGGGATTGTATCTTTCCATAGGTTGAAAATATTCTATCAGTTGGAAGGTTTTTAATCAAAATTTTTATTACTCCTTTTGTACCGCCTTACGAGCACGCGTTAAACGAGGCGTAACAAAGCGAGATGTGTAAATTACCTCGTTCAAGCGAAGCGCGTTTGGTAATTTCACACGAGCGGCTTACGCTGCAGTAGCGCGCGCAGTCTGGGCGGCAGTTTGGTGCCACCTTTGCTGCCAAAGGTGGAAACTAAATAGGTTTGACAAGCAAGCTAGCGATATGGTATAAAAAAGGTATAATTATACCGTAAATATGAACCTGCCCAACCGTGATACCGATTCAGTCGGGATCATTTCTGAATATAGAAGCTTTTTAAAATCCTCTAAGTATTCCACTCCAACCGTAAAAAACTACGCATCCGATTTAAGGCATTTAATCAGTTGGTACACGAAAAACTTCGGGGAATTTAAACTCTCCTCCCTTACAGGAAAAAACTTCGCTTCCTACCGCTCTTTTTTAAGTAAAGAATTCATTGACAAACCAAGCATCTTTACCCGTCGAATCTCTTCTTTAAGGAATTTTGTTTCCTGGGCAGATAAACAAGGTTTACTGAAAGAGGAAATTCTTAAATCTATTTCGAAGTCGGAACGACTTGAGGTCTTTCCAACGCCATTTGTAATTGCACAACCAGACACTTCTTCTGGCACTTCAGAAGAAAAGATTGATCTTTCAAAACTTCCATTCCACAAAAAAATAATTCACCACGTCAGGTATAGCCGACCGGCTTGGTATCAACGTTATCACAATTGGAACTTTGCAAATACTGCACACTATATCATTCTAGTACTATTTGGCCTATCTTTTGGCATACTGTTGTTTAATCAGCTTGTCCTGCAGCCACAACTCGATAAAACAAAACACGATTTAGGTTTTGAGATCGGCAGCGTCTTACCAGCTGTTACCCCACCCCGTATCCTTTCTTTCCAGGGCCGGCTAACCGATGATACTGATGTGCCAGTTACTTCTGTCACCAACATTGTTTTTAGAATCTGGGACCAAGCTAGCGGAGGCACGGAAGTTGCTTGTGACGGCGGTGGGGATGAAGATTGTATGTGGAAAAGTAAAACCTGGACTGTCACACCAGATCAAAATGGTATTTTCTCTGTCCAACTTGGTGATACAGGACAATCTGATACTGCTATCCCCTCAACCCTATTTTCGGAAAACGATGCTCTTTACCTGGGCGTAAAGGTAGAGAGCGATGCCGAAATGACCCCCCGACAAAGGATTGCTTCGGTATCATACGCTTTAAATTCTGACTCTTTGGACGGAGTGGACTCTCTTTCATTCCTGCGCAGCGACACCAGCGACAATTTCACCTCGGGCACTTTGACCACTGAGGATGGAACCACTTTAACGGTTAATTCGACTACTATTGGAATCGGCAATGCCAGTGGGGACACTTTGACGGTAAATGCCACTGGAACGTTTAACACTAATGTTGATATGGCTTTTGGTGGGACCGAAAATCTAGCTTTAACTTCTGATGGTGTTGGCGGCTCCTCGGATTCTTTGACACTAGCCGTGACTCCCAGCTCCTCGGCTGGCACTCTTCAAGGAATAGTGATAAGCCAGGAAGCTTCTGCCAACACAAACCCACTGGACGCAGCCATTGTGATCGATAATGCTGATAATAATGCTACGATCGGCGATGCTATTTCAATCACCAATACCGGCGGTGGTGGTACTCCCTACACTAATCTTTTCAACTCCCCCACTCTCGATATTTCCGGTGCCGGGGCAATTACTGGCGCCACTGGTTTTACCAGCAGCGGCACAATTACTTTTTCCAGTTTAATTACTGACGCGAATGCTGTTCTTTACGCCAATCCAGCCGATGGTGTCGTAACCAGAGTCGTTGAAACCGAAACCGCTAGCCAGTGTCTGCTTTCCGGAGGTGGGGTAAGCGGTATACCAACCTGGGGGGCTTGTAGTGGCGGTTCGGTTACTTTGGATGCTGTCCAAGCTGCAGCCGGACCAGCCACCCGCGACCACAACGCCAACACCATCACTTGGCAGTGGGATTTCACCGGTGCCGACACTGGATTAACCATCGGCGAGGCATCCGCTTCCACCGGCGGCGCGGGAAATCAATTCCTCCTGGATATTTCCACCTTTGGAGTGGCCAGTACAGCGGCGCCACTTCGGGTAACCAACAATTCAGCTGACAGCGCAGATATTGTCTTTAATCTAGCTCAAGCTGGCGATATGGTGATACAAGATGCGGGAACACCATTTGCGATATTTTATGATACTGGTAGGACTGAATTTGATTACCAATCAGGACAAACATACGCTGTCAATATAAATACAAACGAATTAGCATCGAATAGCGGTTTTGATATAACTATGAACATGATCGGAGACATTACTGCTTTTACCGGGCAGTTGCAAAGAATAGATTCATCTAGAGAGCATTCGCCAACTATATCAGGAACCCTAACAGATACGGGTAACATACTTGAACTAAATAGAACTTCAAGAGTTAATGATGCGGGTAGCACCTATAATGTTCAAGGCCCGATATTGGAAATCACAAACACGGCTACTCCTACAGCTGGAACTCTTAATGATACGGCGCCGTTAGCAAAAATTATCCAAGATGCGGATGCAACAGGTGAGCTGATTCACCTCGTAACGAATAGATCTGGTACGAACACGGCTTTAAGAATTGAGCAAACAGACGGTGGTACAGATATATTCACTATTACCGACGATGGTGGTCTAACTGTAAATCTGCAAGGAGGAAGTGATTTCGTGGTTCAAGACGCCGGGACTGCCTTTGCGCAATTTTTGGATGACGGTTCTGTCACTCTCGGCAAAGCTTCAGTTAACTCGAGCATTAATATTGGTATAGGCACGGCCGTTGACACCATCAATATCGGCACCGGTGGTGCGGGTAGTGCAGAAACCATTACTCTAGGCAGCACCGACACCGATACCAGCGTGGTGATAAACTCTGGTGGAACAGGCTCGACCATCAACTTCCCCACTTTTGACGTCACCACTGCCGGTATGGTACTGGCCACCAACTCATCTGAAGGCACCACGGCTACAACCGAAGGTTTCAACCGAAATAACACTACCACTGTTACTTTGGCTTCCGGTGGAGCTAGTTTTGCCAATGATGACGTGATAAGAACCACCCGAAGTGGTACTTTCTACTTTGCGCGCATTGTTTCCGGCGGCGGAACAAACTCTTGGACCGTTACCCCATCTGTTTCTTATGATTCCAGTTCGACAGTTACCAAATGGACCGCCCAAAATATTGGTGCTACCCAAGCTGATCGTTCATCCGGACTTCGGTACTTTCAGGGCTTCTTCCTGGGTGGTGTTGTCACTGGGAGTGGTTCGACTACCTATTCGGATGGGACCATCGATTCCGACCAAACTACTTTTAATTTCAATATTGGTAACACTGGTGTATTGAGCTT
>MHCR01000006.1:24531-26577 GCA_001816695.1 Candidatus Woykebacteria bacterium RBG_16_39_9b | reverse complement strand
AAGATAATCAAAAATATCCGGTGACGTTAGACGGTCTTGTCACAAAGTACGTTTATTCTGCCTACTCCCTTGATTATTATTCAAAAGATCCAAAAACCAAAACACCCTACAAATACACAGTTGACAGCGGTCAAACAAGTTATCAATTAGAAGCAAGCCTTGAAGATGGTCGAAAATACGTTGTCACAAGCACAAATACCTATGGTAGTTATATTGGAACAGCAAAACCAAATGAAAAAATTAAGCCGATAGAGGCCACCTCAACTAACTACAAAGGAAGTAAAATATACTCTCTGCCCATTAGTACAGTCGGAAAGACAAAATTTTCAATGTTTTTTATTATTACGAATAAAGTGACAGCCATTTTGTTCAGTGATAGCGCCCAATCAATCAAAGATATCGTCGATTTTGAAGAAAAACCTTCTAACACTCTCTCCTCAAGGGAAGCCTGGAAGAATCAGTTTGAGGGTATTTCTGAAAATGTGGGCGGTTTAGTTTATATTGAGCCAATAGCTTTCCTTGGTGCTTGGGATTATTACAATAATCTTTACCCAGAATATGGAGGGTTGGTCGGCGAGGAAAGCGACATCGAGGTTGTTTTACGCGCTTATCTTTCTACTATAAAAAGTATCGGTACTGTCGTAGCGAAGGAAAAATCAGTCTATGCGACTAAAACATTCGTAAACATTATCGAGCTTCCCTCTGATCAAAAAAGTAAAGCAGAAGATGCACTATATAAACTACTCGATCAAACAAGTCGAAACAGCAGGTTCCTTTTAGGGGCTTTCAATATAAATTGGTCCGAAAGCTTCAAAAACCTACGCGATTTTATTTTCCCTTAGCCAGTTTGTAACTACTTCAGCAGCCCGCTCAACAATTCTTTGTACTTCCTCTACGCTTTCCGAGAAATCCTGCAAGACCCAAGTCTCAACATCTATCGGTCCTTGTGGCCGTCCAACACCAATCCGCACTCGATTGAATTGGTCCGACCCAAGCGCTTCTATAATAGATTCAACTCCTTTGTGTCCAGCCGCTCCCCTACCAAATTGATGTTTTATTTCCCCAAAAGTCAGATCAATATCATCATGTACGACTAAAAGTTCTGTGGGTTTTATTTTATAGTAATTAGCAACGCGGTTTACTGCTCTGCCAGAAGTGTTCATAAAACTTTGTGGTTTAACTAAAATTCTTTCTTTATCCAAAAGGTACAAAATGGATTCGAGTTTTTTACTCACATGAGGAGAAGCAACATACCTTTTAATGATTTCCTCGACTACCATAAATCCGACGTTATGACGGTTTTTTACATACTTCTCCCCGGAATTACCAAGCCCTACAACAATCCTCATCTCTAGAAGCAGTTTATCAGCTAGAAAGGGGGGTTTGCAATATATTTCTGTATCTGTACTTTAAGATCGAATTGAGGAGAGAATTTGATCCTCCATAGATTCCATTAGGAGAGTATCTTCTGCTGTTTTATGGTTTATTCCAATTAAATGTAAAACTCCATGAATAGTCAGTATCGCCAACATTTCATCTACCAAAGTTTCTTCCTTTGCGGCACGGTTAAGCAGTTGCGGGTAGGAAATAACAACCTCCCCCAGGTTTAAGTATTTATCACCACTAGAATCAATAAATTGTTTAGTACCTGTTTCAAGCGTGTATGGAAAAGCTAAAACATCGGTTGTAGAGTCAATATCTCTAAATTGCTTATTTAAATATCTCATTTTTCTATCACCTATTACGGAGATCGTTAATTTTACGCCACCTTTTATTCGGTTTGACCCAAGGGTTTTTTGTACAATATCTGAGAAGTAGGATCGTTTGACGGGATAATGAGGTTCTACATAAGTTTCTATCTTATACATTAATTAAATTTCTTCACGTACTTTTTGTAGTTTTCTTTCTAGCACCGCCTTGGCTTTTTTCCTTTGAACTGAAGGCTTCTCATAATATTCTCTTTTTCTCAGTTCTGTTAAAACCCCATCTAATTGAACTTTTTTATTAAATCGACGAATCAAAACATCAACCGACTCGCCTTCTTTG
>MHCR01000006.1:24157-24377 GCA_001816695.1 Candidatus Woykebacteria bacterium RBG_16_39_9b | reverse complement strand
TACCACTTTTATCATTTTTGTCAACACTTGGTATTGATTGTCCTGTATATCTAAAAGAGACTTTATATGATCGCGTGGTACAACCAATAAATGCACATCTGCTTTAGGGTTTATGTCCGCAAAAACACTTATGTCTTCATCCTCATAGACAAATTCTGTTGGGATTTCCTTATTAATTATTTTACAGAATGTACATTCTTGGTTTGACATATTTTTAGCG
>MHCR01000006.1:20347-24126 GCA_001816695.1 Candidatus Woykebacteria bacterium RBG_16_39_9b | reverse complement strand
AATAGAGTATGGTACTTTCAAGTAAAATCCTTCAAATCCCAATTTTTTTCCAGCGCTGCCAAAGCCGTGAAAATCACTGCCACCGGTAACAACTAGTTTAAACTTTTGGGCCAGTTTCGTAAAGTGTGCCACACATGCTTTTGTATCTGCCTCACTATCTCGATGGGCTAATGCTTCAACACCGTCAAGACCCGCTTTAACAATCTCTTCAAATTTTTTATCATGAAAAATCAATTTATCTTCTTCTTTGGTAACAACTGTCCAACAAGGATGTGCAAAAACGGCTAAACCGCTGGAATCGTGAATCAGATCAATCGCTTCTTTAGGTGATAAAGCCTCTCTCGGCTCATAGGCAGGAGAGCCTGGAGTTAAATATTTTCTTATAAACTCTCCCGTCGTTGGGCTATAGCCAAAATCTTTTTTTAATTTTGGCCGGTTTTGCAGGTCATTAATAACCACCCAAGCAATATGAGGCTGCACAATTGTTCCAGAAGCTAGAGCTTTAACATCTCCAAAATTAATAAAGTAGCCTAACCGATTGAGATTCTCGACCACTTTTTTGGCTCTATTTTCCCTGGAATCCCGAACTTCTTTCAAAACTCTTTGTAACTTCTTGTCTTTATAATCTATGAAATAGCCTAATATATGGTGTTCTGTTTTTGGATCCGGATAGCTGGTCATTTCCACGGCCGGAACAACTTCAATTCCTAATTTTTCTCCTGCTTTCCTTGATTCTTCCAAACCAGCAGTATTTTCGTGGTCAGCAACTGCAATTGCGGCAAGTCCAATTTCGGCTGCTTTTTCCACCAATGCAGTTGGAGTCAGAGCTCCATCAGAATGGATGGTATGAGTATGCAGATCAATGGTTCGACTTTGCTCACCATTGACACTGAGTTTGTCGAATGTGTCAATATATTTAGCCATCTCCAAATTTTAACTTTTTCTGCTCAACTAAGCAACCAAAAGAAAAGGCAATCTAACTGGCGTCGGAACTAAGTTCGACATACTTTCGCAGTTTGATGTGCCTGGGAGATTATTTAACTTTTTTTCCGTTGAGGTAAATGGAAATTCTTGCTTGTTCAGAAACCTTTAGTTCTCCAGAAAATTCTTTTTCCGTTACTACTTGTGCACATATTGTTCCAGGCTTTGGTTCTTTCAATTGCAGACTGATTTGCACTTGTTCAGGAAAAGATTCAGCAACCGCAACTTCTTTTTCCAATTCGTGACATGGGCTTGGAGCTTGCACACTCCCACTATATGTTAATAGTCCGTTTTTGAAATTCGTCTTTAGGCTCACCTTTTGAGAATCGACCATCTTTTGATCGTTTTTATCTGACTTTTGATCGGTCGCCGCCACATTATTTTCTTTGATCTCACCGATCGAAACTGCGGATTGATATTTCATTCCCAGATAAAACCCAACGAAGGGCAAGGCGATAAACAAAATTGCGGCTAAAAGTTTGGAATACCAGGTCACTTTGTTAAGTTTCATACAGTTATATGAATTTTAACACGCGCTCTATACGGGAACAATTGTCACTAGAGGTTGCATTTATCAAGCAGAATGATAATATTGGGGCAATAATGAAGGGCGAAGAATTTGAAAAGTTTGTGAAGCAGGCGCTAGTAAACCTACCTTCTTTTTTCAAGGAAAAATTAGACAATGTAGACATAGTAGTTGAAGAGTGGGCAAGTTCAGATATTGCAAGAGGACGTCTACTACTTGGTCTTTATCAAGGTGTACCAAAACCTAAAAGAGGTACTGGTTATACCCTTGTCTTGCCAGATAAGATAACGATTTTTAAAGGTCCTATTGAATTTCTTTCAAGAGGAGAACCAGAATCAATTAAAAACTTGATCACCGATACAGTTCAACACGAACTTGCTCATCATTTTGGCATCTCAGACGCCCGCCTTCGAGAACTCAAAAAGTAACCTAAGCAACTCTTGCAGATTTTAGAAAAATAAAACTCCCGCCGGTTTTTTACCATTGGGAGCGATTTGACAACCCCATTCCGCTCTCATCTGGAACCTCCTAACAGAGGACTTGCGCCATAAAATTACACACGCTCGATTTTGAAGCGGTGGTGTCCCAGACTTTTCGGCAGCGGCCAAAGAGCAATAGATGAATTTCTTGCTGACCGCTGTCTTTTTCTAACCCTGGCACCTTTCTTCAGCCAAATAACAAAGAGGGGACCTTCACTGTCTTCCCTCACTTCCAGGCGGATGAACCCCGGCAGAATCTGTCTAAAAGTTTCGGTTTGTTGCTTGGCCCAGCGTCTTTGACGAGCTATCACAGAATTTGATGCAGCCATAACCCCCACTCCTTTCATTGACTTGATTGTTATGAATTCTAGCACTTGGGGGAAAGACGGGCAAATTGTTTGCTATAATTTAAGGATGCAAGAATTTATTACTAAAAAAGAAAGAAACATTATCATCAGAGAGCCAAAAGAAGCAGACGTTGAGAAGGTTATGAATTTCTTCAATAAATTATTAGAGGAGGATACCTATATTCTTCGTTATGGAACAAAGGTAAGCTTAGAGGGAGAATCAAATTGGCTACAATCTGTGCTGAGAAAAATTAAAAGAAAGGAGATTGTCTTCCTACAAGCTTATTTTCAAGATCAGCTAGTTGGTCAGGTTGAAATAACAAAGGGTCAATACCGCAAACGCTTTACCGGCACCCTCCATCTTGGAGTAGATCGCGATTTTCGAGGCGAAGGAATCGGTGAAGAACTTATGAAACAGGCGGAGAAAAAAGCTAAAGAGCTTAACATAAAATTAATCAATCTAGCTGTATACGATGGAAACAACCCTGCCTTTAGTTTGTATAAAAAGATGGGATACAAAGTATTTGGTCAACTACCAAAGGCAATCGAGTTTCGTGGCCAGATGATCGATGAAATTAATATGTACAAGAACCTATCCTAGGAATTTGAGACAAAAATGGTAGCTATTTGGATTTCTTTTTAGGATAAAAGCGGTTTCTCTTTTCGGCAAATGCGAGGCGGCGTTCTTCCTTTGCTGCAAGTTGTTCTTCAACAACCTTTTGACATTCCTTATCAGGACAAATATAGATTGTCAATTTTGTTTTTTTGGAATTAACGAAAAAGGTTTTTTCTTTTCCCTTAATTCGTTCTTTCCCACACCTAGTGCAAGGGTTTGAAATAAATTCCATTGAGTAAATCTTGGGCAGGTAGCAATTTAGATTATCTTCGTCTCGGTCCGCGATCACTAAAACCACCACGGTTAAAACCGCTTGGTCGTTCTTCGCGTGGTCTAGCCTCGTTCACAACGATATTTCTGCCAGCCAGTTCTTTACCATTTAGCTCATTAATTGCTTTATTAGCTTCTTCATCTGAAGACATTTCGACAAAACCAAAGCCTTTAGAATTACCGCTGAACTTATCGGTAATCAAATTAGCCGATTCAACAGTACCAACAGAGGCAAATAGCTCTTCTAGTTGGGGCTGAGTAACATCGTATGATAGCGATCCGACAAATAGTCGCTTAGCCATATTTTTTCCTTTCTAGCAAAACTAACACGTCTGCTTTGCGCCTTACTTACTTACCTACTTGTTGGAAAACCAAAAGAGGAAGAAACTTAAGGAATTGTAATGGAAAAAGTTTATCATAGTTCTCCTAATAAAGCAAGCAAAAGAAAAACTCCCGTGGAATGTGCAGTATCCAACGGGAGTGCGAGCGGTTGGCGGCCGGACTGGTCGTGCGGACTCTAAGGGTCGATGATCAGGATATCGTCCTTCCGCCGCACAACA
>MHCR01000006.1:19914-20302 GCA_001816695.1 Candidatus Woykebacteria bacterium RBG_16_39_9b | reverse complement strand
TGAACGGCCTGTACGGATCCGGCATGAAGCTATCGCCATCCTCCGCTTCCTCTCGAAGCTCGTCCAGCGCCTTCCACACCGTGCGGCCGACAAGAGGGCGGCGATAGCACAGTGGCGGACGATCAGCATACACGAAGACGACCTTCAGCTTCTCGCGGGTCGCTTCTGCTGTAACAGTCACGGGCTTGCTCCTTTCTCCACTACGCCTGCTTGTTTGGCGGAATTATACAAATATTATTTGGAAATGTAAACACTATAAGATTTAGACGCTGAAGAAGGAGAGAAGGACTATTCCGATCAAGGTGCAAAATATTCCCGCAATTTGTTGCCTACTGATCGGGTCTTTAAAGACAAAGAAGGCAAGAATCACAAAAAGTGTTGGGTTGGA
>MHCR01000006.1:19507-19845 GCA_001816695.1 Candidatus Woykebacteria bacterium RBG_16_39_9b | reverse complement strand
TCCTGTAAGTAAAACCGCTGTCAAAACTGCTAACATTCCTCTTTTGTCTGTTGGAGGTACCAGCTTTATTTTCCTCACCTTTGTATAAAGAAAAATAAGCGGAAACAAGGTAAAGGAGATATAATTTGGCCAAAACCAACCGATTTGTTGAACTGGTATCTTGATAAAAGTAAAATAGATACCCCAAGTAACCATCGCGACAAAAGCTAAAAAGACACCTCTATTTAGTTTAAAGCTACCTGATCGAAGTCCCTTAAAATCAAGGGTGGATAACAAAATTCCAGCAAATATAACCAGAATTGCAACCATTTGTGGACTGTTCAAAGTTTCTTTGAGAA
>MHCR01000006.1:19059-19358 GCA_001816695.1 Candidatus Woykebacteria bacterium RBG_16_39_9b | reverse complement strand
CTGGTCAGATTGGAAAGATCGGCCAAAGCAAACGGGATGTATAGGCCAAAGATTCCTATTCTTAGTATGTAGCTATAAAGCGAGGCGGAATATGCTCCAAGTTTCCGAGCCGCAATTGTTCCAAAAATATCCCCGCTCCCCCAACCAAAATATGAAATAAGGGCAAATAAAAGCGGCATGAAATTGATTCTAACACAGGTTTTGAAATTATGAAATTCTGATAAAAAGAAAAACTGCCGGTGGACGGAGAGGGTATTAATCCACCGGCAGCGGAGGCAGTACGGAATCGTCAAGTTCAG
>MHCR01000006.1:8210-18857 GCA_001816695.1 Candidatus Woykebacteria bacterium RBG_16_39_9b | reverse complement strand
GGTTGAACCAACCTACCTCCCCAAACATCGCCGTGCAGGATTCTTGTGATCCCTGGAGGTTGACGGCGGTCTCGTAGACGAGGAATTGCCGCTCTTTGCCACCAGGGCAGAGACTGCTCACTCGTCTGGCGATGATTTCCTCGATCGCGCTGTCATTGAGTCGCAGACAGTCGTGGATCAGCAGAAGAATCCCGTTGACCTCGTGCGCCTGCTCTCTAAAGAGCGTACCGATAATCATGGTCTCTCTCCTCCTGATAAGTAACAGTATTCTAGCACCCGCTTAATTGTTTAACAACAATTTTAAATGCAAGGGCAATGTGACGGCTTGAAAAAAATTATTTGTCAAAAATAATTTGGAAAGGAGGCGAGCAAATAAAGATAGTGATCTAGAATTAAGTAAAAAAAGTGGAGCCACCAAAGACCAGATGTGGCTCCGAACATTTAACTGCTGGCACAGCAATTACCTGCCTAGGGCGAGTTCTCTCCTCAGCGCCATGCCCTCGGATTGAGAACGGGCTGTAGCTCTGATGATCATTGTCGTGGTAATGATTCCACCACCGAGAGCGACGATCGCAAGCAGGATCACCAGGAAGGCCATAGCGATTTCTTTACTGCTGCTGCGGCCTTTGAAGAAGATCTCGACCAGCTTGGCGATGGCGTCCGGCACAGCGCTGATGGCGTTGTAGCTATTGTAGATCATCGAAAAGGTGTTCCACCCAGCCAAACCGGCGTTGAGAATGTTACGCTGACGCCAGGCCCGAGCAACCGAATCAGCCCAGATGGCGATGCCAGACCCAAGCACCGGGAAGATGACGAGAAGATAGCCTAGGTATACCAAGCCCTCCACGTATTCCTCGGTGAGCCAGCCAAGGGCGCCGGCGATCATAGCCAGGATCAAGGTGTAGCACCCAGGTGAAACCAGCGGCGGACATAATAGCTCCGCACCAGACCATGAAGCGAAGCCATCCGCCAACTGTCTTCGACTCCACCCAGGCTCTACCTACTGACCAGGCATTGAACCAGCTGATCCCAAAGTTCAGGATTAGCGCGCCAAACAGTAACAGAACCATTGAGTCTCCTCTCTTCTGTGATTCTGCTCCAGATCGACTTGAATCTTAAGACGTATTTTATCACGAAATTTAGGAACTAATCAATACTATGGGTTTCAAAATATCTGAACTCCGAGGAAGAACAAGGTAAATAAAAGAGGTGATCTCCCTCCTAATCTATCGTGCTTCATACTCGGGCATTAACTTAACCAGCTTCATTGCCAGTAAACCAAGAAGCAGCAACCAGGCAACAAATACTGGCATATAAACAAAGAACGGCGTCCATGACGATAGTAGTAGGATGGGCCAGGCTATAGACATGGCCGCAATAACCCCTACCGTGATCAAAACGAATGCGAGAAAAAGTAGTAACCAGACAATTCCAAAAACTAATCCGATTACTACTGACAGTAACATCGCCATCGCGAGAAGCAGGGCAACCACAACGATGAACATGGCAATCGCCGCTAGTACGTAGCCGAGCGGGCCTTTGACTTCTTTGCCGTTTAGTGTAAGCATGCCCCTCCTTCCTTAAGCATGAATTAAATTATTTCCGGAAGCACCAGGTTGACAAAAAAAGCTGCCACCACCACTGCACCGGCGGTTGTAAATCCCAAAAGACCCTTCGCTACCCCAAATCTTTTTTGCTCAATACTCCACCGGGTGAAAATGAAAATCCAATACGCCGGCAGCATGTAAAAGACCACGGCAACTACTATCAAGGACGGTTCATCAAGAAACTTGACTAGAATGTTGACACCGACAATAAAAGGCAGAAAGAGCTTGATGTGAGCCTTTATGAACCACTCTTCACTCTCGGCTTTGCTCATTGTTCCTGCCTTTTTAGAAGGCATGAGGAACCTAGCCATTAATCTCACCTCCAGTTTGTGTATTTTAGCACTTGGGAAAAAGCTGGGCAAATTAAAGCAGGCGGGAAACTTTATCGGGAAGTTCTGAAAAATTTCCAAATTCAAAATCTGCTTTTAAAGCTCTTAGTGACTCTTCATCTACAAAAGGTAAATTCATTTTTGGTAAGTAAAGTCCTGTCAAAACTAGCGCATTTTTACCTGTTTTTATATCAAGTTCTGTATCACCAATTAGCAGGGTTTCATCCGTATTTACTTCCAATATTTTCATCGCTTTCTTTGCAATCTCGGAGTGAGGTTTTGGATGGCTGGCATCCCTATGGCCAAGCACCGCATCAAAAAAGTTGGCGATTTTCAAACGTGAGAGCTGCGCAACCAAATACTCTCTGTCGGCAAAAGAAATGATGGCTAATTTTATATTTTTCTTCTTTAACCAGCTAAGTACTTCTTCTAAGTTTTCGTGAAGTTTCAACTCAGTAATTACTTCACTAAGATGCGTGTAGTACAGATCAAAGAAGGCTTTTACATCGTCAATTTTAAACTTTTTAGTAAATTCCTCTTCGGTTACATAAAAAGCATCGCGGATAATTTCTTCATCCGATAGATTTTTGCCGTAATGATTAAAAGTTTTCCGCCAGGCCCTCAGGTGAAAATGAAGAGAATCAGCAATGGTACCATCGAAATCAAACAAAACAGCTTTCAGCATAGAAAAAGTTTATCACTCCGTCAATAAGCGGGCAAATTAAAAGAGTTTGGAGCCGAGTGGTGCGTCTTTATCGGAACGGACAAGAACTACTCGCCCTTCTTCATCAGGAACTCCGAGGGTAAGACATTCGGAGATAAATGGACCAATTTGTTTAGGTGGAAAATTCACTACGGCAAGAACTAGGCTGCCTTCCAGCTCTTCTTTTTTATATAAATCTACAATTCTTGCGCTGGAACGCTTGATGCCAATTTCTTTGCCAAAATCAATTTCCAATTTGTACGCGGGTTTTCGTGCCTCCGGAAACTCCTCTACCTTGAGTATCTTACCTACTCTTATATCTACTTTTTCAAAGTCTTCATAAGAAATATTCATCTATTTTACTGAGAGAGATTCGCCTCCATCAACAACGATATTCTGTCCAGTAATAAAATTTGCCTCAGAGGAGCATAAAAATATTATTACCTCTGCAATATCCTTTGTGGTCGGCAATTTATTTAATAAACTTTTTTTCTTCCAAATCTTTCTTTGTTCCTCTGATGTTTCCTTCTTATCAATAGGTCCTGGAGAGACAGAATTCACTGTCACATATGGGGCTAATTCAACGGCTAGTGTCTTTGTCAGGTTAATTACCGCAGCTTTAGAAAGCGCATAAACCGATCTACCTGGTTTTCCTACCAACCCTCTAATTGAAGCTACATTTACTATCTTTCCAGACTTTTGTTCTTTCATTGCTTTAATCACTGCTTTGGAAAAAAATATTACACTATAAACGTTTGTTTTAATTACATAATCTAAATTACTGATAGTTATATCTTCTAAATATTGAGTGGGAGGGCTAGGGTCTGCAGCGTTATTTATTAAAACATCTATCCTTCTTATCTTTTGTAATAGTTTTTCAACCTCAATCTTTACTTCTTGTTCATTAGAAGCATCACAAATAATATAATCGCTTTGAAGCTCCTCGGCAATTTTTCTGACTTCCTCTTCTCTCCTTCCATGTAAGATAACTGTTGCTCCGTTTTCCTTGGCTGACCTGGCTACCACCTCACCCAAGCCTCTGTTTGCACCTGTGACGAGAATAGTTTTTCCTTCAAGTAAATTCTTCATAACTTATACTTTTGTCTTGAATTATCTGGAAAATTAACTGCGTCAAAAAGAACAAATTGGGTTGATTTTATTTTGTAGAAACGATGGGGGTGAGTTTTTGACTCCATAAATTCAGAAATTTTTTCTCGAGGAAATATTCTTCCCGCAAATACTGAAATAGCCTTATCAATATCCTTTTGTTCGGTTAGGATCTCCGCTTTACCTTCAAGCTGCAGGCCACGGGGTGTATCTTCCGGATTATGTGGTAAAACGATGGCAGCAGCAACTTTTGGGTTTTTTGCAACTTCTTTTGAGTGTCTTCTTGTTGTTGAGGAAATCCAGTAGATATTTAAACCTTCATCAAATCCAAACCAAACGTTGCAAACCCACGGTTGATTACCAACCGATGTCGCAAGTTGCATTAGCTTGGCTTCTTTTAAATAATCTTCAATGAGTTTGCGCAAATTCACAAAATGATTCTACACTAAGAAAAAGAAGCGAGCAAATAAAAAGGGGTCTCTCTCCTAAAGACCTGATACTGCAGCGAGATACAAATCTTCCGGTCCCTCCCAATCTGGCAGGTAGACTTCCACCAAACAGTTTGGATTGAAATCTAACTCAAGGAAATCTTTATCCTCATCTTCGGAGATAGCAGGAGCATTGTACCGACTTTCCGCCTCCTCCCACAAACTGAGACCAACCACTGAAGAGACCTGTAGATTAAATTTTACTTGGAGCATTTTTCTGACCCCCTCAGCGGTGTTTTCCTCCAGTTCCCGGTTGGTTACCTTGATAACCCTAAACATCTCTCTTGTTCCTCCTTTCTTTGAGGGTTTGAAGATTTTAGCACGTTGAAAAGAAGCGGGCAAATTATGATTTGAAGATGAGGCCTTCCGAGTTTTTTAATGCCAATCTGCCGTTATTTTCCTCGATAGTAAGAATTGCATTTAGGTCTGCTCTTTCGTAGTCCGGTTTTCTAAGAAGTTTCCACATTACAATCCTAAAAGTTCCACCATGACAAACAATTAGGGTGTTTTCTTTACTCTCTTTAACTATTTCGTTGACTGCTCTCAATACTCTATCACGATAATGTTCGTAAGTTTCTGCGCCTTGGATCGTTTCCATATAATTTTCAACTTGTTGAACCATCTGCGGATAAGCGGTTTTTGCTTCAGTTTTCGTCATTGAGGTTAAAATTCCGTAGCGGTTTCTTTCTTTTAGATTTCCCACTGAAACCGGCTTTAATCCTAGTTTATCGCCAATAATTTCCGCTGTTTCAAAAGCTCGTTTGAAAGGGCTTGAATAAATTTTGGTTGGTTTGGGAGATAATCTAATAATTTTCCCTGCAAGCTGCTCTGCGGTTTCTCTACCCTTCTCAGTCAGAGGATCGTCGCTCCAACCACCATATCGATCTTCTATGTCATCTAGAGCTTCGCCATGCCGAACTAAATAAATTGTTTTCATTGATCAAAATTCTACTGCTAAATAGTGAATCGGGCAAATAAGTAGTGGAATTTAAGTAGTGGGGTTTAAAGGGTAGAGATTTTAACTAATTTAGCGGCTTTTTCGCCTCGTTTCTTTACCTCGATTGAATCTTGTTTGAGAGTGTTTTCACTAACAACCCAACGCTGTGGAATTCCAAGTAAGTCTACATCGGCTAGTTTCACACCGGGACTTTCTTCCCTATCATCAAACAAAACCTCGACGCCTTTTTTGATCAATTCCGCATAAATTTCGTCTGCTTTTCTCGCAACATTCTTATCACTCCCAATCGAAATTAAATGAATTTGATACGGAGAGACGTTTTCTGGCCAAATAATCCCTTTTTCATCGTGTGAAACTTCCACGATTGTGGCCATAAGGCGACCAATACCTATACCATAGCAACCCATAATGATCGGTCTTTCTTTTCCATTTTTGTCCACAAAAGTAGCGCCCATACCTTTTGAATATTTTGTTCCTAAGGAAAAAACTTGCCCAGCCTCAATCGCGTTTGTTTCAGAAAGTTTCTCTTTACATTCTGGGCAAGTGTTTTTAACATTTTTTCCCTCGGCAAACTGTTTGTTTATAGCGTAACCACAGGCTTTACAGAAAATAACTATATCTTCTCCAACAGACGCCGGAACCTGGAATTCGTAGGTAGTATCTCCACCGATACTTCCCCCTGAAGCTTGGCTAACAAGAATCCTAAGTCCTAACTTATCAAAAATTTTTGTATATGCTTCGATCACTTTTTTAAAATAGTCTTTAAAATCGGCTTCGTTTTCGTGAAATGAATAAAGATCTTTCATGAAAAACTCGCGAGTACGCAGCAAGCCTCCGGTAGCGCGCAGCTCGTTGCGGAATTTATCTTGAATTTGATAGGCGGCAAACGGTAAATCTTTATAGCTTTTGACAAAACGTCGGGTTAGATCCGTTATTACTTCTTCGTGGGTTGGGCCAAGAGCGTATTCTTTATTATGGCGATCGGTTGTTACAAAAAGAGGAGGATCGATTGTTTTCCAACGATTTGTTTCTTGCCAAAGGGCTTTTGGTGCTAGGACCGGCATTGAAAATTCCTGACCATCAATTGCGTTCATCTCGCTTCGTATAATGTTGGCAATTTTTGAGTGAACCTGCCATCCCAAAGGAAGAAATGTGTAAACACCTGCTGCCAATTGGTCAATAAAACCACCTTTAGATAGTAGTTTATGAGAGATGCTTTCAGCTTCTTTTGGAGCTGCTCGCAGGCTTTTACCAAAAAGTTTGCTGTAGCGCATAGAGCCTAGTTTAATAGTAAAGATTCTAACAGTCAACTAACCGAATATTTTGATTATGTCGTTATAGCTGACCAATAAGAACAGGACGATAATAACAATAAAACCAACCAAATGAATAGCCCGTTCGATCGCAGGATTTACCTTCCTTCTTGTGATAGCCTCAACTACGATAAAAGCCAACCTGCCGCCATCGAGAGCCGGAATTGGTAATATATTGACAACAGCCAAAACCAGGCTAAGAAGTGCTATCACTGTTACCAAAGATTCAATCGCCGCAATTCCACCTGCACCTACTATCACACTAATAAGAGCAACAATCCCAATAGGCCCAGAAACTTGTTCCGCAACAGGCTCGGGTGTTCCTTCTTCAATCGAACGGCCAACTAAAGAACCAATAACCACAAATTGATATTGAAGCATGTTTCCTGCGTGTAAAAAGCCAGAAAATACTTTCTCGGAGAGTGATCGATATGAAACTGTTGCCACCAACCCTCTTCCGGCAAAAACAACACCAAGCGACCCTTGCCCCGCTGGCGGATGAACTCTAGGAACAACACCAACTTCTTTTTCTTCGTTTGTGGTCACGTTATCTAATTTAAGAGTAATTTTGTTACCCAAACTACTATCTATAAATTCTTTAAAGGAGGCTATACTGTCAAACCGTTGTCCGTTAGCTAACACAATTTTATCTCCGGGCTCAATACCGGCTTTTTCTGCAGGCGACCCAGGATCTACTTTTGCAATCAATATAAAATTTTCTTGATTACCAAAAGGAAATTTATTGTCGACTATCAGATTAAAATTAGTCTTAAAGGAAGTGAACCATAACAAAATTGTGAATATTATAACGGCTAAAAGAAGGTTAACAATGACGCCAGCTGAAACAATTAGAGCCCGTATCCAAGAGGGTTTAGCCGCAAAACTTCTTGGCCCTTGATCTCCTACTTCTCCCAAAAGATTAACAAAGCCTCCTGCTGGTATCGCATTTATTGAATAGGTGGTCTCTCCTTTTCTTTTTCCCCAAATCCTTGGTGGAAAACCAAAACCAAACTCCTCCACCTTCACTCCAAAGATTTTAGCGGCAATAAAATGACCAGCTTCATGAACAAAAACCAATATACCAAGAATTAAAATCCCGATTAAAATTGCTACAAAAATCATATTTTAATGATTTCCTCCTCCTTGGCTTTGACAAATAGCTCAAGTTCTGAAGAAATACTATCCGTGATTTTTTGGATGTCTTCCTTGCCTCTAAAAAGATCGTCCTCTGAAATCTCTTTTGACTCTTTTTGTCTTTCAAGATCCTCAATTGCCTCTCTACGGACGTTCCTAATTGCAACTCTTGCACTTTCTGCTTTGTCATGAACAGTACGCACAAGTTCTTTTCTTCTCTCTTCGGTCAAAGGAGGCAGTGGAATTCTAACTGCACTACCATCTGCCACTGGATTTAACCCTCTATTAGAGTCGCGAATCGCTTTTATTACTGCATCAACGTTAGATGGATCCCAAACGCTCACTACTAGTAAAGAAGCATCTTGTGCACTTATCGATCCCACATCGCGTAAATCCATCTGAGATCCATAAGCTTCCACTTTAATATTTTCAATTATAGACGGGTTCGCCCGCCCACCTCTAATTGCAGATAACTCTTGCTTGAGGTGTTCAAGAGCCTTTGCCATTCTTTCTTTTATATTGGATAAGCTTGCTTCCATCAGCTTTCGTTTAATCGTTCAAGGAAAATCTAGTAACACGTTTGACCTGAATATTTTCGCCAGTTTTGGCAGCAGTCTCACTTATCAACTCCTTAATTTTCTTGGCGGGATCTCTGATATATTCCTGCTGCAAAAGTTCTTCGACATTTTCTGGGTTCATTGCCGCCACTTGCATAGCAATCTCCCGAGCAAGACTTTTAAACTCGCTAGTTTTAGCTACAAAATCTGTCTCACAAGCAAGGTGCACAATAGCACCAACTCTGCCGCCTGAATGGATATATGTTTCAATAATTCCTTGGGTGGTCTGCCGCTCAGATTTTTTTGCCACAGCTTCCAAACCCTTGGCCTTAAGTATTTCTTTTGCCGAAGCGGTATTTCCTTTTGCTTCAATTAAAGCACGTCTCACATCCATAACAGGTGCGCCGGTTTCATTTCTTAATTTTTTCACCTGTTCAGCACTGATATCCATTTAAACTTTTACTTTCTCCTTTGCTTCTTGAGCCTCTTTTTTCGCAATGCTCACCGCCTTCTTTTCCCACATTCTCCTACCCTCTTCAAAAGCATCAGCAATTGTTTTAACTAGAAGCGAAATCGCTTTTATTGCATCATCATTTGCTGGTATAGGATACTCTACTTTGGTTGGATCTGCGTTGGTATCAACAATAGCAACAACAGGCACTCCTGTCTTATTTGCTTCACGAACAGCGATTTCTTCTTTTCTAGAGTCTACTATGAAGATTGCTTCTGGCAACTTCTCAAGACCGCGTATCCCACCAATATTTTTTTCTAACTTAGCAATTTCCCGGGATATCAAGAGTTGTTCTCTTTTAGTTAGACCCTCTTCTTTTGCTTCTTCCAACCTTTTTTCCAGTGCCGGGAGTTTGTCAATTGTTTTTTTAACAGAGCTAAAGTTAGTTAAGAGGCCCCCCAACCATCGATGAGTCAAATACATTGTATCAACTCTACTTGCTTCTCTCTTAATAATCTCCTGGGCTTGCCTTTTGGTTGACAAAAATATTACTGCTCCACCTTTACTAGCCACTTCTTTTATAAAATTGCAAGCTTGTTCAAGTTTCTTTTCGGTTTTCTCAAGATCAATAATATGAATTCCTTCGCGATCTGTAAAAATATATGAAGCCATCTTTGGGTTCCAACGCCGACTTTGATGTCCAAAATGCGCTCCGGCTTCAAGAAGATCTTTAATTCCTGGGGTTTTACTCATAATTTTCCTTAATCCTCCCACCCTAAAATCCCGGATAATCCGAGACAGGAATAATACTGAGGGTGGTGCGTATTAGCAAGGTTTGATTCTAACAGAAGCTGTCAACAAAAATCAATTATTTAAAAGTTTCGATATGGCATGTATAATCTACTCAATCATCCCTGCCTAACAATTAACACAGTGAAGAAGATTGCCTGTTTGATTTCAAACAAGGGAACAGGAACTAACTTGCAAGCAATTGTAGATGCTTGTAAGGCTGGCAAAATAAAAGGCAAAATAGTTGTGGTGGTAAGCAATTCCACCAATGCTTTTGGATTAGAAAGGGCCCAAAAAGAAAATATACCTACAGAGATTTTTCCTTGGAAACCTTACAAAGATTCTGGCAAAAGCCGAGCAGCATACTCAAAAGATCTAGCGGGTCTACTAGCGAAAAAATATAACCCGGATATTGTGGTCTTAGCCGGTTGGATTTTGATTTTAACGCAAGAGTTCGTTAAAAAGTTTCCTCTCACTATCAACTTACATCCCGGCTTAATACCAGATAAAAAAGGCGGTGTTGTCTATTTCCCTGACGGTCTGGCTGCTTTTTCAAATGAAGGCATCCACACCGACAACGCGATAAAACAATTTTTAGAGAGTGGCTGTTCTTATGCAGGTTCAACTCTTCACGTAGTTACTGAAAATGTGGACTGGGGACCAGTTATCGAACGGACATTTGAAAAAATACAACCAAATGATACCGTTGAATCGTTATATTCTAGATTAAAGAAAAAAGAACATCAAATGCTGGTAAAATCTTTAGCACTACTCTCTGAAGAGAAATTAATAATCAAGGGTGGAAAAGTGATTTTTTCAAAATGAAGGTACTAATTATCGGTGGGGGCGGTCGAGAACATTGTTTACTTTCGGCCTACATAAAAAGCCCAAACGTAAAAAAGATTTTTGTAGTACCAGGAAATGCGCTGATGGGCTTTCAACAAAAAAAGAAAGTCATAACCTATCCCAACATAAAATCGACTGATTTAACATTAATCTGGAAAATTATTCTAGACCAAAAAATTGACATTGTTGATGTTGCTCAAGACGAACCACTAGCGGCTGGTGCCGTTGACTTTTTTTCTGAAAAGAAGGTGGCTACGTTTGGACCGACTAAACTTGCTGCTCAAATAGAATGGGACAAAAGTTGGTCGCGAGAGTTTATGAAGAAATATAAACTGCCAATCCCAAGGTTTTCGATCTTTACAACC
>MHCR01000006.1:7123-8195 GCA_001816695.1 Candidatus Woykebacteria bacterium RBG_16_39_9b | reverse complement strand
AATTATGCAAAGAGGATTCCAGAAGGAACTTATTTTGTCAAGACTGCTGGATTAGCAGCAGGCAAGGGCGCGATAAAAACCAGCAACAGACAAGATCTACTTTCTGCAATAAAAAAGATGTCGGCTTTTGGCGCCGCCGGGGAAACTTTTTTGATAGAAGAGGCGCTTGAAGGGGAAGAATTTTCCGCTTACGCAATTTCAGATGGGAAAAATTTTAAAATCTTAAAAACCGCTCAAGACAACAAAAGTGTGTTCAACTTTGACGAAGGGCCAAACACAGGGGGTATGGGAGCAATCGCACCCGCCCTAGTGACTACTGCAGAGGATGTACAAAAACAAATAAAAGAAATATTTGCGAAAACAATTAGTGGGATGGCCAATGAAGGCAAACCCTATCGAGGAATATTATATTTAGGTGGGATTGACACTTCAGGCGGGGTAAAAATTATTGAGTTTAATGCCAGGTGGGGAGACCCGGAAGCACAGGTAATCATCCCCGGCATTAAAAACGACTATTTGCAGATTGTCTTGGCTTGTCTTGAGGGCAAGCTGAACAAACTTACAATCCGTGAGGACGATAAAACCAGAGTTTGTATTGTGGCTACTTCAAAAGGTTATCCCGGTGATATAAGTAGTGTAAGGGGTAAAAGAATTTTCGGTCTAGAAAAGGTTTTAAAGTTACCATCCACTACTATCTTTGGAGCCGGTATAGAAAAGGAGGGGGAAGCCTTTACAGCGGCTGGTGGCAGGGTTTTAAGCATAGTGGGAGCTGGTAAAAATGCTTTTGAAGCAAGGGTTCGGGCTTACAAATCGATGGCGCATCTATTTATTGAAGGAAATAACCTCCACTATCGAACGGACGTTGGCTGGCGAGACATAGAAAGGGATCTAATTTATGATTGAAACCGATGGCCCAAAGGAAGAATGTGGTATTTTTGGCATTAATGCACCGGGTCAAGACGTGGCAAAAATTACTTTCTTTGCTCTTTTTACTCTTCAACACAGAGGTCAGGAAAGTGCCGGTATAGGAGTTTTAAGTAACACGCGTTATTCCCTATACAAAAAAATGGGT
>MHCR01000006.1:6679-7090 GCA_001816695.1 Candidatus Woykebacteria bacterium RBG_16_39_9b | reverse complement strand
GCGAAGTTAAAGGGAAATATTGCTGTTGGTCATAATCGCTATTCAACAACCGGAAGCAGCCATAAACGAAATGCAGGCCCTTTTGTTGCAAGAAAGAGGCTTGATACTTATATAGTAGCGCACAATGGGAATATTGTGAACACAAAAAAGCTAAGAGATACTCTAGAACAAAAAGGAATCAAATTTACCTCAACAACCGATAGCGAAGTGATAGCTCAAATTTTGGCTCATTCAAGAGGACGTACCATTACTCAAAAGATATTCTCAATGATGTACAAAATCCACGGCGCGTACAGTCTTATAATAGGATCGAAAAGAGAATTGGTTGGTGTGAAGGATCCCTTGGGTATTCGACCTCTTTGTATTGGGAAACTTAACAATTTTTACTGTCTGGCAAGTGAATCGACTGCT
>MHCR01000006.1:1708-6653 GCA_001816695.1 Candidatus Woykebacteria bacterium RBG_16_39_9b | reverse complement strand
GCGAGAAGTTGAACCCGGCGAAATAGTTATAATAAATAAAGATGGCTGAACGTCGTACCGCTTTAGTAAGAAAAGACAAAGAAGTTATTGTATTTTTGAGTATATTTATTTATCAAGACCTGATTCCTTAACAAGCGGTGGCGACTCTGTATATAAAGTCCGGGAACAATTAGGCAGACTTTTAGCTCGTCAACACCCCTCTGACGCCGATGTAGTGGTTCCTGTCCCTGACTCTTCAATCCCAGCAGCCATTGGCTATGCAGACGAATCTAAAATTCCGTATAAAGAAGGTTTAATAAAAAATAGATACATCGCCAGAACGTTTATTAATCCGGATCAACGAATGCGCGAACTTGGCGTAAAAATGAAATTAAACCCTCTGCGCGATTTTATCGAGGGAAAACGGGTTGTTTTGGTTGATGATTCGATTGTCCGAGGAAACACCTCCTTAAAAATTGTCAGACTCTTAAAAGAATTTGGTGCGAGGCAAGTACATGTCAGAATAACTTGTCCTCCACTCCGACATCCGTGCTTTTATGGAGTCGATATGCCAACGAAGGAAGAGTTTATTGCCCACAACAAAAGCGTTGAAGAAATTCGAAAATTGATTGAAGCTGATTCGCTTGGTTATTTGTCTCTTGGAAATATGTTGAAGGCTGCAGGTGCAAGAGAAGGAAATGGATTTTGCTCAGCGTGCTTCACCGGAAAATACCCACTCAAAGGAGAATATTTGAAAACACTCAATAAAGACATTTTGGAAGAAGCGGAAACTCGCCGTTGGTAGTTTATGAAGAAAGAACTCTCTCCGAAAAGTTTAAAATTAGCCATTTTTGATTGGAGCGGAACGATCAGTGATGATCGACAAATAGTTTACGAGGTAAATAATAATATAAGAAAAAGGGTCGGGATACCGATAGTCCCATTTGAAGAATGGCTTCCCACAACAATGGTTAACCTTGTTGAATTCTTGCAATCTGAAGGTTTTGACTATCCTGAAGAAGAGATCAAAGAATTGTATGAGGAAGAGCTTGCCTTGGCTAAGAAAAAAGGTCTCATGCCGAGAGTATATCCAGATGCAATAGAGACTTTCAAATATCTAGTTGGTCAGGGGTTTAAAATCACAGTTCTAAGCGCGCACCCAACAACCCACTTGAGGAGCGAAGCAAAAATCTATGGCTTAGCTCCTTTTATCTCGCTTTTTGTCGGTAATTCTACAAACAAATCTAAAGACCTAAAAATAATGACTCAGCGACTTGGAGTTACCACAGGCAAGGAAGCAATATTCGGTGGTGATACAATATTCGATATTAGAGCAGCTAAAGAAAACGACGTTCTCTCTGCCGCTTTTTGTAGTGGCTATCACACAAGAGAACGCTTGGCTGCCGAAAATCCCGATTTAATCTTTAACCAACTTGCTGATATGCGCTCCTGGTTGGAAGTTAGACACTCTTAAATTATCCTCTCGTTTTTAAAAGCAGATAAAACCTTTTTATGAATTGCTTCTTTGGTTAAAAGCATGCCAATTTTATCTACACAATCTATTTTTACCCAATGTTTGAAACGTCGTGACAACTTTTTATACATCACTTCTGAGTTCGTCAGAAACTCAAATTTCTTTTCGTGAATGTCTCTGCCACCCCTTTTAACCAATAAAGTTTTTGCAACGCCTACGGGAACATGAAGGTAAATTACCAAATCTTCTTTGGGTATCTTATTTACTCTGTATTCCAATTCTTGCAGCCAAGAAAGGAAATCTTCTTTTTTTCTGTCGGGAAGTTTTGCAGCCTGATGGGCCATGTTGGAAGTTGCGTACCGGTTGGCCAGAATAATCTTACCTTCCCGTAACCAAGCTTTCATCTCTTTCTTTGCTGTTGCACGATCGAGAGAATAAGCTAGTGAAATAAGATAAGGGGAAACAGAATCTACATCACCAAACTCCCCCTTTAGATAACGCGAAATTGTTCTACCGTGAAAGCTGTCCCAATATCTTGGAAAATCAATTGTTTCGTTCGGGATGTTTCTCTCGTTTAAGTATTCTCTAAGCAGACCTAGTTGAGTTGTCTTTCCCGATCCATCAATACCTTCAAAGACTATTAGTTTCCCCGTTTTTCTTTTCATTGCGGAAACATTTTGACATAAAAGTTCCCTCCTAGCAATAAAATATTTTATAACCACGGGGAGCTAATCTGCGGACGAGAGACCCAAGACGCAAAGCGTCTTTTTTTTGAGACTCCACTAGCACAAGCGCCGAGGTGTTTGTGGTATAAAAAGAGTAGATTCGCGCGGATTTGGAGGCGAAAAATCATTGATTAGCGACCTCAGCGGTCAAATCATAATATTTATCTTTCCAATTCCAAGAACTTATACTTATAAAGCTCGTGCTCGCCGTCCTTTTCGAAAACAACTCTTTTAAAATCCTTTTTATAGTCTGGAAAGAAGGTGTCTCCTTCAAACTCGCCTTTAACAATTGTCAGATAAAGTTTATCCGCAAGACTAATTGTTTGAGCATAAATTTGTCCTCCACCAATAACAAAAATTTCCTCCTTATCTTTTCCCTTAGCAATTTTTAAGGCATCTTCCACAGAATTAACAACTATTACCCCTTCCGGAACTTTATACGACGGCTCCCTCGTGACAACAATATTGGTTCGATTGGGCAAAGGCCTGAAGGGGAGGGGTAGCGATTCAAACGTTTTCCGGCCCATTATTACTGGATGGCCGCTTGTTATCTCTCTAAACCGCTTCATATCTTCGGGAATATTCCAGAGAAGGTTATTCTCCCGACCGATAACCATATTTTCGGCAACACCCGCAATAATGCTAACTTTTGTCATTAGAAACCGCCAACTACCGTTACTTCACCTTTAATTACTGGATGAGGATCGTAGTTTTCAAGAGTAAAATCCTCAAATTTTATATCATCAATATTTTTTAAGTTTGGGTTTATTTTCATCGTGGGAAATGGCCGTGGTTCTCGCTTAAGTTGTTCCCGCACTTGAGAGTAATGATTTTCGTAAATATGAGCATCTCCAAAGGTGTGAACAAAATCGCCAGCTTCGTAACCCGTAACATGGGCAAAAATCATTGTAAAAAGTGCATAACTAGCGATGTTGAAGGGTACACCAAGAAAAAGGTCAGCACTACGCTGATACAGCTGGCACGAGAGTTTATTACCCTTAATGTTAAATTGAAAAAGCGTGTGACAAGGAGGCAGAGCAACACTTTTTCCTGAAGCTGCCATCTCGTAAACAAACTCTGGATTCCAGGCGGAAATTACAATATGGCGTCTGTGTGGTGTTTTTTTAATTTTTTCTATTGCCCAAGCGACTTGGTCTATTTTTCGACCATCAGAAGCTGGCCACTTCCTCCACTGCACACCGTAAACCGGTCCCAACTCGCCCCATTTTTTTGCAAACTTTTCGTTCTCTTTAATTTTCGAAATAAACTCTTCTTGGGAAAGAATTTTTACGCTAGTGTTTTTAATTTGGGTTGCTTTGTAGCCTTTATAAGCCCATTCATCCCAAATATGAACGTCATTATCAACCAAATATTTAACGTTCGAGCTCCCCTTCAAAAACCAAATCAGTTCATGAAGTATTCCTCGCATGAACACTTTCTTTGTCGTAAGAAGAGGGAAACCTTTGGATAAATCGAACCTGATTTGTCGCCCGAACACACCCCTAAACACGATTCCTGTGTTGAATTCTTTTTCATCTCGACCACTTTCCATTACATCTCGAAGTAGATCCAAGTATTGATATTCGGGATGATCTTGATTTGTCACACTTGTTTCTCCTCTTTTTCCGTAGTAACTCTTCCACCCTGCCACTGACCTCTATAAGAAGCTGTTTTACCGCTTACTTCGAAAAAAATTATGTGAGCGATTCTTGCACCAAGTTCGACCTCAAAATTACAATTTCCCATATTTTTAAGTCCGAAATTTAAAGCGCCCTTGTAACCTGGCGCAACTTGTGTAGTCAAAAGCCAAACACCGTTTCTAAAAAGCGTTGATCTCGGATGTACTGTCGCCACTAAATTATCTGGCATATTCACCACTTCAATAGTTTTTACTAGGTAAAAATCTCCGGGCTTAATCAAAAACGAATTACTCTTGTCTGGATCGTATTTAGCGACGGGAATATGATTTACTGTATCTCTTTTATCAATACCCAAAAATGAATCCCCTTCTATTTTTTGGATTTCTCCAAGCCGCAAATCTAGACCAGCACCCTCTGGATTCTCTAGATCTCTTTTACCTAATTTATCAATCAATTTTATCTCTTTGATCAATTTTATTATTCTATCTACTCCGAGAACCATTTACATCTCCTCCTCTAAGTTAGATGCTTCTGGTTTAGTGTGGGTGTAACTTGATTTATAACCAACCGCATTTTTATCTACTTCTTCAAAAATTGCTTGGCAAAGAGCGATACCGCTTTTTAACAAAACTGGCCTTCTGGAAAGATTTTTTATAGTCAAAACCGGCTTACCTTGATAATTTGGTGGTAAAATATCTGCATCAAAAGTAAGAAGAATTCCAAGCCGAGCCAGAGACGAACGTGGAACAATCCTTGCCATAATATTGGCCGGTAAAATTAATTTTTCTTCTGTGTTTGAAAGCAAGAATTCATCAAGGGAGAGATGATAATCATGAAGATCAAATTCATCACCCTTATCGGGATTTAAAGCCTGAGTGCCTAAATGCAAATCGACGCTAATACTTCCAACATTTTTTTCATTATAAGGCTCAATTTTTATTTTTCCCGTCTTTATTAACTTTTTTATTGTTTCGCCGCTTAAAACCATTCTGATTTCTTGTTTTTATTTTTTTTACTTACAAATTCTTGTGAGAGCCTAGAAGCTTCTGGTCGTGTTTGACCAGCGTACTTGGCTGTTTTTCGTTTATTGTAAGGTACTTCCGCCGGTGAAGAAAGTTTCTCAAAAG
>MHCR01000006.1:388-1649 GCA_001816695.1 Candidatus Woykebacteria bacterium RBG_16_39_9b | reverse complement strand
AGCTCCATCACCGGTTTCCCAATCCATCCAGGATCAAAACGAGCCGCGGTCGAGTGGACAATAATACCTAGCCTTCCAAGAGAACTTCTGCCTTCAAGCCTACCCAAAACATCATCATCTAGTTCCAAGTTTTCTTCTGTTGTAGCTAAAACAAATTCCCCCGGCCGCATAA
Organism: Candidatus Woykebacteria bacterium RBG_16_39_9b; assembly: GCA_001816695.1. Taxonomy (GTDB): domain Bacteria; phylum Patescibacteriota; class Microgenomatia; order Woykebacterales; family RBG-16-39-9b; genus RBG-16-39-9b. Next base: position 1,477 of record MHCR01000006.1, on the reverse strand, counting down.
CAAAAGGTTCTCCGGTATTTACTTTTATCTCCTTCATTACTTCTTCTGAAAGTTTTGGGTCGCGTGGGTCTATATATGGAAATTTTGAGTGATTAAATATTTTGAAAATATTTCCGAGGTGAAAATCGATTGTACAACTCCCCAATTGTTCCTTTAGATTTGGAGTGGGTTTAATCTTAATTTTGCCATCTTTAAGGTATATTTTTATATCTCGATCGGAAAGTATCATTTATTGCCCGCCTTTGCGGTAATTAATATAGCAATATTCGCATCTGTTAACAAGAGTTTTATCCAAAAAAAGACCCCAGGTGGGCACTCATGGGGTTGTAGTATTTTGTGCTTCTCTTAATCCTCTATCCCTCTCCTTTCCAGCAAAAGTCTGGGTTGTTAGTCAAGAGTCAGATCCCAATATCTAGGTCTTTCAGTTGAGATCGCAATGCTACAAGGTAGCGGACATAATTCCTTCAAGGTTTGTCTAAGTTGTCTCGCGCTAGGTGCTTGAGCTCTTAAACGGACGAAAACTCCAACTGCACTCGTGCGTTCGTAATTTATAAAACCTTGATGGATAACCGCCTTCCCAAAGCGTCGTTTGATGGCTCGAACATATGCCTTTTGCTCAGGACAGTCTCGAATGAATATCTCGACGTAGAGAAGCGGCATAACTCCCTCCCTACTTGATTTGCTTGCATTATTATACTCTTTCAAAACAACCTCACTTGAGATTTTCTTAAAAGGGTCGGCGAGATGGATGGGTCAGAAGTGTTTCCATCTCGCCGTAGGGTCGGTCGCGGTTGGCGCGCTCCGCTGACCGTTTTTAGGCTGGGACCGGGTCGGCGGCCGGGGCCAGGTTGAAGGCCTCCATCTCCTGCCGGATGTTTGTGATGAAGAGGATCTCGGAGAGATCCACCGTCATCACTTCGTGCAGCAGGACCGAGAGAGACCCACCACAGTTGCTGAAGGGAACATGGAAGCCCCTCTCCAACACCTCGCGGCCGGCCAGCAGCTGCCTCATGTCGTCCAGGGTGCCGGTCAGAACGGGCCGCAGCTTGTCGATGTCACCGAAGGTGAATATCGGCGTCGGGTACGGCT
>MHCR01000006.1:0-357 GCA_001816695.1 Candidatus Woykebacteria bacterium RBG_16_39_9b | reverse complement strand
GATGTGATTCCTGATCCTCTCGTAGACCGGTCCAGTCACAACGGCTGTGATGCCGTTATTCTCGCACATGCAGAAGCGCATTTTCGCCTCCCTTGAACTAGACCAAACATTGACGCTTGCCAAGCAAATCGCGCCATTCGCCGGCAGCAACCTGCAGTTAAACAACTTAACCACAAATTGCTATCAACGAACAAATAGCTAAAAGAGTGGCGGCGAGGTGCAGTAAGCGTTGACTTACCTCCGCTGGTGCGGACAAGGCACCTCGCCTAAAGGAAACCGCCTAGTCTCAGGCTCTCGTGACGATTAGCGGCACTTGCGGCGCCGCCCAGTGAACGGTCTCCGCTAGCTCACGGTTGA
>MHCR01000005.1:6702-14407 GCA_001816695.1 Candidatus Woykebacteria bacterium RBG_16_39_9b | reverse complement strand
TGGACAAATCGAAGCCTCAAAAGCGGTGATCGAAAACTCACCTTTAGTTCCGGCTTACGAGGCAAAGTTTCGCCAAGAGGCTATTTTGCGCACAGTTCACCACGGAACGCATATTGAAGGCAACCCTCTTGAGCAGAGAGAAGTGGAAAAAGTTTTGGCAGGAAAAGATATTCCGGCTCGTGATAGAGATATTCAGGAAATTTTGAATTATCGGGAAGTTCTAAAATTTATTAATTCGAAAAAAGACGATTCTATTACTGAAAAAGTTCTTTTAGAAACCCACCAGCTGACAACCAGAAAAATCCTTAAAGCAGATCAAGCAGGTAAATATCGAATTACGCAGGTCCGAGTGACAAATTCCAAAACCGGCGAAACTTCATATTTACCACCACCATCAAGTCAAATCTCAGATTTAATAAGAAGCTTCTTTCTTTGGCTCAATAGCGTGACAAATGAAGAAATACATCCGGTCCTAAAAGCAGCTATCACTCACTATGTGATTGCCGCCATTCATCCGTTTGTTGATGGGAATGGTCGAACAGCTCGAGCAATTTCAACCCTTGTTTTGTTTAAAGAAGGCTATGATATAAAGAATTTTTTTTCGATCGAAGAGTATTTCGATCGTGATGCAGGCCGCTATTATAAAGTACTACAAAATATCTCTAACCAAACCAAAAAAATACAAGATAGAGATTTAACCAGTTGGATCGAATATTTTATAGAAGGATTGGCAATTGAACTTTCCAGAATTAGAGACAGTGTTAAGAGGCTTTCAGTAGACCTCAAGTTAAAGGGAAAAATGGGACAAATCCATTTAAACGAGCGGCAACTCAAACTTGTGGAATATATGCAAGAGTACGGCCAAATAAGTAATAAAGAGTGGCGCAGTTTGTTGCCGATGGTTTCCGATGATACGATACTGCGAGATCTCAAGGTTTTGATTACAAAGAGTTTAATAAGAAAAAAGGGAAGTACTAAAGCCGCTATTTATAAAATAAAGTAGATTTACCGACCTTCCGGCTCTTCTTTTCGATGCAGAAGTAAGTAAATTGCCACAGAAAGGAAAGCTAGTCCCGCAACCCCAGTAATTATCCAGCGAGGTAAGGAAAAGACATACTCGTATGTTTGAGAAATAACTGCTGCCACTATCGCAAACACACCCGCATAAATATACGTTTTATATTTAAGAGATGTGCCTAAGGCTATGAGAATTGCCCCTTCAACTCCAAATAGGAGAGAGTATTTAGCACCATGGTTTCCAAAAGATTGCATCAAAGTGGGTAAAATTAAAAAGAAAAGACCAGCAAAATCAAGTAAATCACGCTTTGATAAATCTCCCACAATTCGTCGCAGATAAGCTAACACCATGAAATAAACGGCTAATGGGAGGGTGTAGGTTTGAGCCTCTGTGATTCCTAAGAATTTGATCTGCCAAAGATATGTTGCCATACCAATCGCCGAAGCAAAATAGCCCATCCCACGACTTTTAATTATTGTGGAATCGATCGCAAAAAGAATAGTGGCCCCATAAGCTGATATTAAAGAGTTTCGTTCAAGAATATTAAAAAGGTCTAGTTGTCTAATGTTTCTTCCTGTTCTGTAATCGTAAGAATAATCGTAGCCAGGGTTACTCATTGCATATAAACCAAATAAAATTGGGGTTGCCAGAATACCAACAAAAGAAGATATTCTGAACTTATCTTTGAATTCGTTTGGCGCTACTTGGCTTACTAAATATAAAACATAGGAGAGGCCTGAGAAAGCCAGTGGGTAATAATCCGAACTCACATCTACAAATCTAAGGAAGTTAAGTAGCGAAAAGAAAAGTGAGGCATTGGAAGCATAGATAAAGTTTTTTTGCGAAAATTGAAAAGAAGCGGCGAACAAAACTGCAGTTAAAACTAAACTAACTATTAATAAATATCCGGGACTAGTTAGACTTAAAATCACACTTAAGGCAAAGAAAAGAACCGTCGAAAGACTGAAAATTTGTAAATAACTTTGAGCTCGTTTAGAAGCAACAGACAAAGCATAAAATCCGACAGCGGACAAAAGATAGACCATCGAGATAATATAGGGTTTATCATCTATACCAAGTAACCTGTTCAGATAGATATAGATAGTAATAGCTAAAAATATAGAGGTAATTGCAAGATATTCAGCCTTTTCGGTAACTACTGTTGCTATTGTGCTGACAGCAACCGGTAAAAATGCGAATATAGTGAGATGAATTGGTCTCAAATCTAAGGCTAATGATGTAAAGAAAACAAGTACGGAGATAGCAATTGAAATGATTATATTAGCTTCAGACTCTTCTTTAAGAGAGTAACGTTTAAATAGATAAGAAAGAGCAAGATCAAACAAGGCAATTCCGTTTAGGGTGTAAAGAAGAAATTCGTTACTTAGGCCTTGCCATTTAAAAAATAAAACCACGGCAAGAGGAAAAAGTATCTCAGCAATAGCTAAATAGTAAGCTTTATTAACGAAAATATACGAGAAAAAGTAGTAAGCGGCTCCCATAAAAAGAGCAAGAGTTGCTTCAAACGTGAATAATTTATCAGAAGAGGTAGCAATTAATAAACCATAGATTAAGGAAACTGGAGTTATAATATTAGAAGAAACCTCTAGTGGTAAAGAGAATTTACTTTTTATTTCTTGATCACCCGAAACAAATAGTTGCCGGCCAATTAAAATAATAAAAGCGGAAAAAACTCCACCCAGCACATAAAACTCACGATTAAGCTGATAGACATTGATTAATGAAAGGACTAGTGAGAGTGTTCCTAGACTGGAAATATAGGTATAAAAGGCATTACGCATAAAGAAGGCGAGAAAAGCATAGGTTAACAGTGCCACTAGTGAAGTTGTGAGCCAGACCCAGCCAAAACTGACGCCCGTTTCTCTAAAAACGAAGTTATACCAGGCCAAACCGCAAAAAGGGATTAAAAGAGCTCCGATGGCTGTAAAAGTGGAACCAGCATTTTTGATCTTGGGAAGTTGATAAAACCAAATACCAAATCCAAAGAATGCTAGAGTAAGGAAACTTATAAGGAAAGCTTTGGCTGTACCTCCAATTGTTTCCCATTGAAATCCAACAAAGATTGAAGCTGAAGCAACAATAAGAAAGGCCCCAATATAAAGAAGCAAGTTTATTGAATTTTCTGAATACCAATTTGACCAAAATTGTTCAATATCGCCTCCAAGTGTTGGTTTCGGCTCTTCTAGGTTTACTTTATGTGGCTGTATTTGAACTGGCTTTGCAGCGCTTTGAGCCGGTACAAAGTATTTTTTATTAGTTAAATTTTCTAGCTCTGTTTTATATTCGTCGATTTGGTCTGAGATTTTTTTGCCTGGAGACTGTGCAAGTGTACCCGAAAGTTCTTGGATCGATTTTTCCAAAAACTTTCGTCGGTCGATTTCGCTACTTTTCTTTGACGATAAATTTAGTAACCAACTAATGAATGCAATGAGGCCGATGATATAAAAGACAGGTACAGACAAAAGCAGGATAATACCCATTTCCTTAATTATCCACCCAGTGAAGATGCGTAGTCAAGCATGTTGAGAGCGTTTATAGCTGGTATAATAATTAGGCTATGAAATTTTCCGATTTAACTATCTATTTTGAGGAACTGGAAGCTACATCCAGCCGAATTGAACTGACAAATATTCTTTCAGACTTACTAAAAAAGTTATCCCCCGAGGAGATTGATAAGGTTGCTTATCTTCTGCAAGGTAGAGTTGTTCCATTCTACGAACCAATAGAAATCGGCATGGCGGATAAAATGGTGGATCAAGCAATTGCTTCTGCATGCAATGTTTCTCGCGAAAACGTCCAAAAACTTTCAGCCAAGCTTGGTGACATGGGGTTGGTAGTAGAGCAATTGAGTGGGGGAAAGAAAGGATCAAAACTTACGATTAGCGATGTTCACGAGGGTCTCTACAAAATTGCCAATACCAGTGGAGAAGGAAGTGTGGGGAAGAAAATAAATGTTTTAGCCGGCTTACTAAAGGAATTGGATGCTAAAAGTGCTAAACACTTGGTAAAAATTACCTTATCAAAGCTGCGCTTAGGTATCGGCGATCCGACTGTTTTGGATGCTCTTTCTGTAGCCAAAGAGGGCGATAAGTCTGCAAGGCCCGTCCTTGAAGAAGCATACAATAAAACTAGTGATCTAGGGTTTGTTGCCAAAAAATATTGGTCCGCGGCTTCAGCTCAGGATGCATTGAAGGCAGTTAAAAAGGTAGAATTACAAGTGGGCAAGCCTGTTCGTCCAGCGCTGGCAGAAAGATTGCCCGATGCTGAGTCCGTTGTTAAAAGGATGGGGGAAGAATTCGCAGTTGAACCAAAATATGATGGCTTCCGCAACCAAGTCCATTTGGACAGAAGGCAGAAAGCAGACAGCGGAAAGCAGGTTCAAATATTTTCTAGAAATTTGGAAAATATGACCCACATGTTTCCTGATTTAGTTGAGGCTGTGAAAAAAGAAGTGAATGCAAAATCAACTATTTTCGAAGGAGAAGCTATTGCCTTTAACCCAGTTACTGAAGAATTTCTACCCTTCCAAGAAACTACAAAAAGACGGAGGAAATACAGTGTGGAGGAATTTGCCGCCAAACTTCCTCTGAAACTATTTGCTTTTGATCTGCTTTATTTGAATGGCAATGACATCACCAACCTTTCTTACAAGGAAAGAAGGAAAAAACTTTCGCAAATAATATCTTCTGAAGGGCAAATAATGGTAGCTAAGGAAGAAATACTCCATTCCTCCCAAGAACTAACAAAAATGTTTGAGGAACAAATTGCTTCTGGCTTGGAAGGTGTAATGATAAAGAAACTTGACGCACCATACAAAGCTGGTAATCGGGGTTTCCATTGGGTGAAATTCAAGCGAATGGCAGCTGGGGAGCTTTCCGATACAATCGATTGCGTACTACTTGGTATATATACCGGTACCGGTAAAAGAACCGGATTTGGAGTTGGTGGCCTTTTAGTGGGCGTATATAACCAAGAAAAGGATGAATTTGTTACAGTTTCTCGTATAGGTACAGGTCTTACTGACGATGAATTTCGTAAAGTGAACCAAATAGCTCAAAAAATTAAAGTAGATAAAAAACCAGCCAGAGTAAGTTCACTCATCAACCCCTCATATTGGGTAGAACCAAAAGAAGTTTTGGAAATATTTGCAGATGAGATTACCCGCAGCCCCGTTCACACCGCTGGTAAGATAGGCGATGAGCCAGGCTACGCTCTTCGTTTCCCTCGATTGGTTTCCTTCCGTGGAGCTGATAAGCGCGCCGAAGACGCTACAACAGTTAGTGAGCTGATAAATATGTATAAGCGTCAGAGGAAAGTAAAGGTTTAACATATTGAGCGCGCTTGCGACCACTTTGTGGACTAAAGCGACCAGAGATGCAGCGACTGTTAGAGAATTGATCGAAATGTATAATCAACAAAAGAAAATCAAAGTTGGATAATCAAAAATCGGAAACTTATTGACAGGGTAGAATAAATATATCTAGAATAAAATAATCTTAGTTTGTCAGCTGAACCCACCGCAAAGGGATTGAGGCCGTAGCGGTGGGTTTTTTGTGGTAGAATAGCGGCAAATGAGTAAATTTGTAGCAGATCTGCATCTTCATTCCGCCTACGCCCGAGCTACCAGCAAAGATTTAAATTTTGACACAATCTCAGCCTGGGCTAAATGGAAAGGAATTCAACTTCTCTCGTCGGCTGATTTCACCCATCCGGTTTGGTGGGAAGAGACAAAGAATAAATTAAAAGAATCTAAATATGATGGTTTTTACCATCATGATAGAGTCGCTAGGAGCGCAAGCCCCGCAGAGCGCGAAGCGATCTATTTTGTTCTCGGCAGTGAAATTTCCTCAATTTACTCCCAAGGTGGGAGGGTGAGGCGGACTCATTGCTTGTTATATTTCCCAGAGATGAGCGACGTTGATAAATTTAACTCATTGCTTGGAAAAAGGGCGAATCTGCGAGCGGATGGTCGGCCGATTGTGGGTCTTTCCGCCAAACAACTACTTGAACTAGCCTTGTCAGTAAACGAAAAGGTTATTTTCATTCCAGCCCATGCTTGGACGCCTTGGTTCTCTTTGTACGGTTCCAACTCTGGATTTGACAGCATTGACGAGTGTTTCGGAGATCTTTCCAAATACATTTACGCCATTGAAACCGGTCTTTCGTCCGATCCAGCCATGAATTGGCGGATAAAGGAGCTTGATAACCGGTCAGTCGTTTCTTTTTCTGATGCTCATTCCGCTCCAAAAATGGGTCGGGAAGCGACTATATTTGAAGCCGATTTCAGCTACGAGGGAGTATTAGAGGCGTTGAAAACACCGGCGGGTCCTGTCAGCTCGGTATCCCAGACTCCTCAGTCAGTTTCCGGATTGACGGAAATTCCTTCGTCGTTGGGGCCCTCCTCGCTGCCACCCGCAGATAGAAATCCTAGAGTCGCATTCACGGTTGAATTTTTCCCGGAAGAAGGTAAGTATCACTTCACTGGGCACAGAAACTGTAACGTTCGTCACTCGCCAATTGAAACTGCTAAAGAGGGGATAATTTGCCCACAATGCAAGAAAAAGTTAACAATTGGGGTAATGCACAGAGTTGAGCAGTTAGCTGATAAAAGCCGGTCCGAGGGATTCAAACCAGAGGATAGACCAGATTTTAAATCCCTGGTTCCCTTGCTGGAAATTTTGGCGGAAAGTCTCAAAACAAACACTTATTCAGAAAGAGTCAGTAACGATTACAAAAAACTGATTGATCACTTTGGTTCGGAATTAACCATACTATTAAAAGCACCAATTGATGAGTTAGAGAATGTTGGTGGTGAAAGAACTGCGGAAGGAATTCGAAAAGTAAGAACAGGTGATATCGTTATTGAACCGGGTTTTGATGGAGTATATGGAGTAGTGCGGATCTGGCCAACTAGTCTGTCTGGAAGGGTTGAGCAAAAACAAATTCGAATCCCAGTGCAAAAACAGGCTAATGGCCAAACAGGGCTTTTTGATTAGTGGATAAAAGTTTATAATTAATTATTAGTAAAACCTAAAGATCGGGGGTGATTAATTTGCCTGAAGAAGTTGCACCAACGCCAGCATCGCCAGCCACACCATCGGCACAGAAAAGCGACGACAATTTAATAGCTGCAGTAAGTTATCTTTGGATTCTTTCTCTTGTTATTTTGCTGATTAAAAAAGATTCTGATTATGTAGCTTTTCACGCTAAGCAAGGATTAGTTATCTTCGGCGCTTCCGTCGTTCTTTACTTCATTGGTCTAATTATTCCGTTTCTTTGGCCAATAATTTGGTTATTAAATGTAGGTATTTTGGTAGTAGTAATTATTGGTTTTATCAAAGCCTACAATGGAGAACGATATAAAATGCCGGTTGTAGCTGATGTTGCGGCTAAAATAAATTTATAGAAGAAAAGATGCTTGCGTTTAGAAATTTAAACGGATTAAAACCTGAGACGAGAATTCAGCCCTCTCAGAATTATTCAGATAGTGATAGATGGATTGCTGCTGCTTCATATTTTTATTTTGTCTCTGCGATAATTCTACTTCTTAGAAAAAATAAATCAGAGTTTGTTAATTTTCATGCCAGGCAAGGTTTAGTGATTTTTATTCTGGCCCTCATTTTTTGGCTTCTACCTTCTATATTCGGCTTTTTACCGAACATTTTG
>MHCR01000005.1:6531-6667 GCA_001816695.1 Candidatus Woykebacteria bacterium RBG_16_39_9b | reverse complement strand
AATTTTAGCTGCGGTACGAGCATACAGGAGCGATCGGTGGAAGATTCCTTACATTGCCGATATTGCCAATAGTATAGACCTATGATGTTTCAGACAAGACAAGAAGCCGGAAAGAAACTCGTTGCCGCTCTTTCCT
>MHCR01000005.1:6201-6495 GCA_001816695.1 Candidatus Woykebacteria bacterium RBG_16_39_9b | reverse complement strand
CTAGAGGTGGGGTAGTTGTCGGCGCTGAGATTGCTAAAGAACGTTCCTGCCCTCTGGATGTTATCATTACACGTAAACTTGGAGCTCCAGGGAATCCTGAACTGGCAATTGGAGCAACTACAAGTAAAGGTGGTCTTGTTCTTGACCGTGAGTTGATTGAAAAACTTGAAATAACCCCTGAATATTTACACAAAGAACATTTAGAACAAATCGAAGAGGCGAGAAGACGGGAAAGGGTTTTTAGAGGCGATAGGGCAGAGATTGATCTGATTGGTAAAAAAGTAATCATCGTTG
>MHCR01000005.1:5604-6041 GCA_001816695.1 Candidatus Woykebacteria bacterium RBG_16_39_9b | reverse complement strand
ACTGGTTTGTTTAGCGACTCCAGAGCCCTTTTATGCCATTGGTGAATTTTACTCCTCCTTTCCTCAGGTTTCTGACGAGGAAGTCATCCAAATTCTACAAGAAACAAATAAAATATTTTAACCCATAGGTTGACAATCAGGTGCTTGGGTGGTATCATTTCTAACCAGTCAAGCAGCACCGACAGTGTTTGACTAGAAAAGCTTTTCTGTCGGAATGAAGGGAGGGAGCATATGCTCTCGATTCTCTCGCCGCCCGTCGGTCTGTTTGGCCCGACGAGCAAATTCGTGCCTGTCGACGAGAAGATCACCTTCGCCCCGGACGTCAGCGGCGCCACCGTGGACATCGGCGTCGACCCGGCGGCCACCTGCCACAGTGCCCGCGCTGGACCGGCCATCTTCCGGACCTGAGCGCTGTTGACCCGCGCCGGAAGGCACTA
>MHCR01000005.1:3027-5371 GCA_001816695.1 Candidatus Woykebacteria bacterium RBG_16_39_9b | reverse complement strand
CTTTTCGCTAAACTGTTTCTACACAACTCCTCTAAGTGTGGTTTCTATGGAAAAAGGTTCTAAGCTAGCCCAAGTTCAGATAACAATTTTCGGAGATGTCCAAGGTGTTGGGTTTCGCTACAATGTAGTAGAAATCGCTCGTGACCTTGGGTTAGTTGGCTGGGTAAGAAACAGAGAAGATGGTGCTGTTGAGATAGTTGCAGAAGGTCCAAAAAGGCAGCTGGAGAACTTTGTTACTTGGGCAAAACAAGGACCACCTTTAGCAAAAGTTGAGTCATCTTTAGCTTCTTGGCGGCAATCCTCAGGAGAATTTTCTGGATTTGAAGTCCGCTATTAAATTATTTAAAATGCTTCGATGGCAAAAGTCTTCATTGGCAAAAGTGGTTGGGTCTACCGCGACTAGCGTAAAAAGATTTATCCCATAGATATTCAAGTGGAACAGGACCCAGAGTATTATTCAAAACACTTGTTTCAATTGAGATAAATACTAGTTTTTATCATCTTCCACGACAAAAACCTTTGATAATTGGCAATTGAAATAGACTGATAAATTTGCCTTTTCCGCCGGGTTAAGTAAGTATGTTACTCAAAATTTAAAACTAAAGTATGGGAAGAGCCGCCGAAGGTATTTTTACAAGATTCATCAGACCTTGGGAAGTAACTATCGGATGTAGTGGTCCAATCGCTCCCAAATTTCAACAAGAAGATTTTACAAGGCCCGTCCTTGTTAAGACTCGGTTTTTTGAATTTTGCCATGGAAGCTGGCCAGTTTATAAATTCTTATGTCGTCCAAAATGTGTTGCTATTGAAAGAACTTGTGGGAATATAAGAGTTTTTTTGATAATATTTAGAATGTGCTGGACAAATTAGCAGTTTTAATATCCCGAATCTTCAACCCGGTTTTTCTCCTTTTAGCCTCCCTAATAGTCGCTTTAATGCCTTTGGAGATTCCTCTTTTACAAAAAGTGGGTTGGTTTGTTGCTAGTTTGATATTAGGAACAGCTCTGCCGTTGGCAGTTCTATATATCGAAAAGAAAAGGGGAAATATCTCTTCTTGGTTCATATTTAAAAGAGAAGAGAGGTTTAAGGTTCACCTTTTCACCTTAATTTCAGCAGTTCTGTACTTAGCTGCAATTTATGGATTTGGCGGTCCAAAACCCTTGTTGGCTGTTTCTACTTCTTACGCCGGTTTAGCCGCTTTAATGTTTTTATCTAATTTTATTTGGAAAATTAGTGGTCACACCATTGCAGCCACCTTGTTCGTATTAGTCCTTTTGCTTTTCCTCTCAATTGATTATTGGCCAGCCATTTCATTAGTATTCTTAGTTGCTTGGAGTAGGTGGCACCTTCGTGCACATAAGCTAGAAGATCTTATTTCGGCCGTTTTGCTCACAAGTGCAGTTACCTTGGCAATTTTGTTTTTCTTTGGCCTAGCTTCGTTTTGAGTTAGAGGGGTTTGACAACAAACTATAAAATAGCCATTATTTACTTGAGGTAAAAATATATGTTGACAACACCGCACGTTTTAGTTGGGGCAGCTATCGGCAGTCAATTACCGCATGCTTGGCAGATAGTTCCGCTTGCAGCTGCTTCTCATTTCGTCTTGGATTCGATCCCGCACATTCAGGGCTATATTGAGGTTGAGGATCTGGAGAAGAAAGAGGCTTTATTCCTTTTAGCAGATGCGGCGTTAGCTTTTGGAGCTCTTTTTCTTTTGGCGAAAGGTCTGCCAAATTGGGAACCGATTGTTTTAGGTGGATTTTCTGCAGTGATACCAGATTTTCACCATATTTATCGTGTTTTGTTTGGTCCGGAGAAACTCTCTCGATATACTAAACTTCACAAAAAATTCCATTGGAAAAAGAATATGCCTATTTTGCCTGGTATGGCAACCCAAATATTGACAATTATTTTAGCAATTTTTGTAATAATTAAATTTATTTAATCTCCCGTCAAAGCTAAACTTGACTATTAAAAAATAATTAGGTTATAATTTTTATAATGTCTGAACCAGCTGTGGACGAACAAAAGAAAGAACTTCTTTTTTACTCGGTTGGAACTTTGGCTCTTTTGTTTTTCGTTGTTATCCTCTACTTTTATATTTGATTTTAAAATACATGTCCTCATATATTTGACGCAGTTAAATACACGTCTTTGTATATCTAAACTTGCAAGCTAATCTATTACCGATCTAAAATATTAGATAGTAAGATGAAAATTGATCTGTCCAGAACTCTTGTGCCGCTATTTGGAATAGCTGTCGCTCTTCTTGCGATAGTTGTGGCTATTTTATCCATTTTTATCCCTAATCTTTTTGGTTTAAAACAAAATAATATTGAGCCTG
>MHCR01000005.1:2403-2905 GCA_001816695.1 Candidatus Woykebacteria bacterium RBG_16_39_9b | reverse complement strand
AGCGACTCAATGGATTTTAAAGAAGCCTGGACTAGCAAGGTTCTAAGCGCTAACGACTTGATTAAGGGTAAGGTTGTGGAGGTATTAAGCTACCAAGCGCTTGAGCCTGAAAAAATTTCGGATGCAAACAATATCGCACAAATAACTATTTTTTCCGACGTGAACACTTTACCTTCAAACACTAATAAATTACCAAAACTTGAGGTCAAAAAAGAAAGAAAATGATAAAAAGCCCTCTATTAAGATTTAGTTTTTTAACAGTAATTTTTTTCTTTACCATAGCGGCTGTTGCACTAGTTTCAACCTCAAAAGTGGAGGCAAGCGGTTGGGGGTGGTCGTATCCAACTTTTACAGGTAGTTATTCAAGCCCTTGCGGCTCGCCTAATAATAGGATATACGCTCAAACACAACATTATCAAACTGGAGCTGCGGTAAACGCTGGTTCAATCACGGTGGAAATCAGAAAAATATCAGACAGTAGTTTAGTGGCCACGCTATCTGG
>MHCR01000005.1:0-2391 GCA_001816695.1 Candidatus Woykebacteria bacterium RBG_16_39_9b | reverse complement strand
AAGCGATTACAATTGTTTTAATATCTCTGATCATTTCTTGCGGGTTAAGGTAAACGGCAATGCTAGCTATCATGGCTATTGGGCAGAATTTACAGATGGCGCTCCAACCCATCAGAACAAAGTTATTCTGCTTCATATTTATGTTGTTCCGGTAGGGACTAGCTATTCAACTCATAACGCGTCGCCAGGAGCTGCTTGGTTTAACACTTCTAGCGTAACAGTTACTGGTAACGTAACCACGCTATCACCAACATATGGAGCAACTTGTGTTGATACTATTTGGTGGCGTCTTAATGGTGCTTGGAATTCTTTCGACAATTACGTATGTAAAGTTGGTAATTTTACGCATACATTTACAGGTTTGTCTGATGGCTCATATACGTGGGACTTTGTCGCTCGTGATAATGCCTGCTCGATTGGATGTATAGGGAAAATATCGGGTATTAGTTCCGACTTTGATCAAAGTTCTGACAGTATTTTTTACGTCGATATAAACGATCCGTTTACAGTAACAGCGAGCCATTCTCCAGTTTCGCCACTTCCAACACAAAATGTACCAGTTACTGGTTCCTCTGCTGATGGATATAGTGGAATAGACTCAATAGAAATTTTCGTCGATGGCATCTCAAAAGGTTCGTGTTCGTATGCCGGTTTCTTTGGACCGGGGAGTGCAAACTGTTCTATAAATACTGGCATGTATGCTCAAGGAACAAGCCATAACTATTACGCTAAGGCCTGCGATAAAGCGGGAAATTGCCGAAATTCTACTACAAAAACATTTACAGTTCAGTCGACAGGAACGATTCAAGGCTATAAAGTTCTTATGCCGGGAAATCGGAATGTACTGCCAGCTTCTTCTCAAACTGTAGATCTTGATGGCGGCTCTCCTACAACACTTAATCCATACGTGTATAATTTTGTGCCAGTTGGTAACCATACCATTTCGGTTACTGTTCCTCCTAACTACACAGTTGGTTACACCCTTTGTTACAACGTGACAGGTTGTCACAACAACCCACCGAGTCCCGGAAGTTCAGTTGTGGTGAATGTCCCAGCTGGAGGATACGCAGATCTTTGGTGGCATTACACACGTAAAGCCTGGTTTCAAACAAGGGGGGGAGACGTAGGTACTTTTGGTTCAATCGGAACAAATGCAGCCCCTTTTGGAGAGCGATTTACAACTTACCTTGCTATAGCAAATTCGTCGATAGATTCGACAATAAATTCTCTTAAGGGTTGGATAATTAAGAACTATATTGGTGGAATTGATTTAAAACCCGCACCAATCGCTGGTTCGATATATACTGCTATGGCTGACAAATATAAAATAAATTCAGCGACAGCAATAAATAATTTAAACAACATAACTTCTACTGGCGTTTACAAAGTGAGTGGGTCGGGTACATTAACAATACCTGGAGGAGGCTTTAATTATAATAAGAGTCCGGCGATTGTTTTTGTGCCTCAAAACTTAAACATCAATGGTAATTTGACAACAGATCCGGATACTGGGTTGGTATTGGTGGTTAATAGAAGAGTTAGCATAAACTCAAACGTGCGAACAGTAGAAGCAGTGTTGGTCTTTGATGAAGATTTTGTGTCCGGGAGCGGCGATGAGCAATTAAAAGTAAGCGGGGCGGCAATTGGGGCATTTAGGGCTGGTAATAAATTTAATTTGGGAAGAGATTTGAAGAAAGATTGCAGCCTTGCTTCTTGTAATGAAAATACTCCGGGGGAACTTTTTGTCTACGAACCAAAATATCTGTGGTTATTTAGGGGCCTTTTGGGAGAACCCAGAATCCTTTTCGAAGAAGTAATTCCTTGATTAACTAACTAAACTTGACTCTTGGCGGTTTTTCTATATACAATTGATATGTAGATGGCTTTCATCCTGCCTGAAGGCGGACCTAGATTTAAAAAACTGCCAGTTTATTTCGGACTAGTTACTTTAGTTATTGCTCTGATTGCAGCAGCGTATTCCCTTTGGACAAACAAAGATTATATTAAAGGAAAAATTGGCCAAGGACCCCTTGTTGCTGCACAAGTTGGTTCCAAAACAATCACCCAAGATGAAGTAAATAATTTTGCTGAGAGGTGCTTTTTAAGTCCTAAAGAAGCGGTGGAATATTTGGTAGATGAGAAGGTACTGACTTCCTGGGCAGAAAATGAACAAATTACTATTTCAAAAGAAATGCAGGAAGCAGAAGAGATTCGAATCAGCGGTATACCGGCAGTTGATAAATGCACGGCTACTCGTGCTAGGGTTAATCTTCTACGAGAAAAATTATCTCAAAAGGCGGTCAAATTTAGAGAAGGTAAGGTTATTGTAGTTAATTTTGATCACTATCTTCCCAATCCACTCCTATCACCACCTGATGCAAAGACCGAAGC
>MHCR01000004.1:2587-14442 GCA_001816695.1 Candidatus Woykebacteria bacterium RBG_16_39_9b | reverse complement strand
AAATTTTTTATAATGAAGAGCGGCCGCGATTAAGGCTCGGGCATTATCATCTAAGGTGTATCCAGAAGAAAGATCTGGTTCGGTCAGCTTGGCAAACTGAATAATGCCAAAATTATCAGTCAATTTAGCCAAATGCTCAAGTTTTATAAGCGGAAGTTTTCTTTGTCCCAGGGTTAGCCCCGGCGTAAATTGCGAGAAATATTTCATGTAGGAATGGGCAACATTTTCCCAGGTCATATGCCTGGTGCGGAAATAAGCGTTTTTACCCATCTGTAAACATAATTCATCATTACTTATTAATTTAATGATGGCATCGGTAAAAGCCTGCGGGTTTTTGAAGTCAATCAATATGCCTACCTCACTCGTAATGTCTTGTTTGGCTTGAGCGAAAGCTGTGGATATGACCGAACGACCGCTGCCAAGGGCATAAGATAAAGTGCCGGAGACGGCCTGGTTTGGATTTAAGGAGGTGGAAAGATAGACATCGGTAGCCTCTAAAAATTGAAGAAGTTTATTTACATCAAAATAGGTATTATAAAAAGAAACGTAGTTGCTTAAACCAAGTTGATGAACTTTTTTAGTAAGAAAATTACGGTAGGTTTCGCCTTCCTGTTCCAGAACAATAGGATGAGTGACACCAGCGATAAGAAATCGAACATTAGGGAATTTTTCTACTACCCTTGGCAAAGCCTTGATTACATACTCAACTCCTTTGCCAGGACTAAGAAACCCAAAGGTTGAGAGGATTAGTTTGTGATATATGCCGAGGTTAGACTTGGCGTGCTCACTGGTTCTATAGGGAACATAATGGATTCCATGAGGAATAACTTGAATTCGTTCAGGATCTAACCCATAATCATCCTTGAGAATTTCCCTTGAGGAGTGAGTCATGACGATTATTCCTTTCGAATATTTCATTATAGCTTGAACGATGTTGCGCATTCTTTCATCTGGAGCGGGAAGAACAGTGTGTAAGGTAGTAACAATTGGTTTCTGAAGTTTTTTCAGAAGGAGAAGTAGATGTGAGCCATACTCCCCTCCGAAGATACCGAATTCATGTTGAATGTTGACAAGCTTTACCTCTTTGAGCTGGTTGAGCTTGTTGGCAGCGTTCACATAGTCCTCTTCATGAGGCTGGCTTATCTGGAGAATTACTTTGTCAGGATAGGGGAAATGACTTACTTCAGTAAGATTCATCGCGACAATCTTTGACTTAACCGATGGTCCAAACATTTGATCAATAGCATTGGTAAGGTCAGCGGTAAAGGTAGCTATACCGCACTGTCGTGGCGAGAAGGTGGCCAGACAGACGATCCAAGATTTGTTTTTCTGGTCAGTGCTCACCCCGTTAGAAATTGCTTTATTTGCCTTTGACTTTGTTTGTTGATTCATAATGTTTTTAGAATGTTTTTCTTTATCGTGTTGTAGCCCCTGTTAAATAATTAATAATCAATATCTAACAGGGCCGACCAAGACTTCTAACAGGGCTCATAGTTTTAGGGAGCTTTTCTTGAGTTCAGTCAACAGCTCTGCGAGGTCAACAGATCTTGCGGCGATTAACTTGTCGGCAGCCCCATAATAAATATAAAGTCTTTTATCTCTTACTACTGCTCCGGTAGGAAAGACAACATTATTTGTAACACCACCTCTTTCCCAAGAAGCCTTTGGGGAAAACAGAGGTTCTTTTAATCGCCCCAAAACTTTTAGGGGATTTTTGAGATCAAGCAGGGCAGCGGAGGCATGATAGATTTTTCCCAAGGGAGTATCCTCTACTGCATGATAGATGATAAGCCATCCGTCTTTTGTTTCAATAGGAGGACAACCACCGCCAATGTTGCGGTTTTCAAACCAAAAGAGAGGATCAAGCACAATAAAATCACCTAAATTCTTGAAATGATTGCGCCAGCGGTCTTCAGTAAGTTCGGAGAAATTGTTAAAGTAAACAATTTGGATTCCGGGCAGAATACGGTGGAGAAGAGCAAATTTATGATTGAATTTTTGGGGAAAGAGAGAAGCATCCTTTTCAAATAACAAGATGTCTTTTCCCTCTCTCTCTTTGTAAAACATTTCGAACATAGTATATCTTTCTCTGACTTTTGACCCGCGAAAAATGTCTTCCGCTTCATCGTAAGAGATTTTCGGCGAGATAACGCCCTGTTTGGCGAAATGGACAAGATCTTTACTTGTGGCGTAGGAAATGAGAGCATTTTTACCGTCATAGGCGGTGTAGAAAAGATAGTATGTTCCCTCTAAAAGAGTAATTCTGGGATCTTCTACGCCCTTTTTCTCGTAATCATATTCGGGAAAGAGAACCGGCTCTTTAAGTCTTTTTACAACTTTATTATCTTTCAGCTGGCAGTAGCCTATGGAGGAAACCTCATTGTGGTTACTTGCCCGATAAAACATATGGGTAATACCATCCGTCTGGATGCAAGCAGGGTTTAAAACACCCTTATTTTCGAATTCCAGATTTGTTTTTTCTAAAATTATTCCCTCGTTTTTAACTGTGATCATAATTTCTAGGGCTGATTCAAGACAAAAATTTATTTTTGGATTGCGAAGCCCGACGGAATTTACAAGCTTCGCTTATAATTTTTAATTCCTTACTAATCCCAAGGGCTTTCGCAATTTTCTTTAGTGTATCAAGCGTTGGGTTTATACTCTCGTCCTGCTCAATTTTCAAAATGTCTATGTTGGTCGGGGTGACACGATTTGAACGTGCGGCCTCACGCTCCCAAAGCGCGCGCTCTACCACTGAGCTACACCCCGCTGGTGTGGACGAGAGGACGGTTCGACTTAGCTCACCGTTTTAACCTCCCACAACCACTTTTCATATATGCTCACACAAACCCTGAGCAACGTCGAAGGGTGGTGTGGACGAGAGGATTCGAACCTCCAAGGGTTACCCCATACGGTCCTAAGCCGTACGCGTCTACCAGTTTCGCCACGCCCACAAACAATATTTGATTATACCTGATTTGGGTATCTATTTCAAAAATTTCGAATAGAATTAAGGTGTTTTTAGTAGTCCTTGAACCGATACTTTTCTTATTTCCTCAACCAGTCTGCCCCCAGATTCTGGAAATTTTGTCAAACACTTATTTGCTCCGGCTTCTAAATAGACTTTACTGTTATTTGTAATGTCTTCTAAAATAACGATTATTGGGATTGTTGCTACTTTTAAATCTTTAACACTTCTTACAGTTTTGATTAAATCTACGATTTCATGATTTTCGCCAGAAATGATTATTACAGAGGGGTGTTCTTTGTATATAAAACTAAGAGCGTCCTTTGTTTTTTCAACACTTATAACATCAAATCCCGCACTAATTGTGAGATCCTCATACATATCTCTAATTCTTTTTTCCGGCTCAATTATTAAAATCCTAGCCATAATGAAACACCCATCCTGCAGGGCAAACGTACTATAGCGTAGCTTAAGTTGTCAAGTAAGAGTATGTTTTGTACAATTATTAAATGCTTGAATTTATAAGTAATGCTTGGACAGAAGCCTTGTACCGTCCAATATATAATCTCGTTATTTTCACCTACAACCTTTCCCCAGGACCCAGCTTTGGTCTGACGATCATTGGTTTGGCTATTCTCATTAGGTTTTTGTTTCTTTACTTCACGCTACTTGGTTATAAACACGAGAAACAGCTTATCCAAGTCCAACCGGCCATAAATCGAATTGAGAAGGATAATACTATAAGTAGTAGGGAAAAATTGGCTAAGATTTCCTCCATCACCAAACCGCTTGGTGTAAATCCGATTCTATCTTCCGTACCTTTATTTGCGCAAGTAATCTTTTTAGGGGTTTTGTACCAAATAATTCAGGTTGGTATTTACAGTGATGGCTTTGGAAATTTGTATCAAGTTGTTAGCCACCCTGGAGAAATAAATACACAGTCTTTTGGTTTTAACCTCGCGCATCCCAGTATCATACTCGCTTTGGTAGCCGCTGGAATATTGCTTGCTGAACGCGTCTGGGAGTATAACGAAAAAAAGGAAATTGGTGGTACATTTGCCCAAAAATGGGACCCATTGATTTGGCCGGTCGGTACGTTTATAATTTTATTAGTACTTCCTAGTGCAAAGGCAGTGTTTTTGATTACATCAGTTGTATTTTCGTTTATTATTAAAGGAATTGTTCATTTTTCTAAACCAAAACCTGCTAATGTAATCGGGGGTTAATTTTTATGGCATCATTTGATCAATTAGTTATCTCGTTTTTAGTAGATGAGGTGGCGGGAGGTTTTTTTGCTGACGTACCTCCAGGTCATGTTGCAACTGTTTATGATCGTATCCGAGGAGTATTAAAACATACCTGGGGCCCGGGGTTGCATTTCAAATTACCATTCATCCAAAAAGCAAAAATCTTTAATGCTCAAACTCTTGAATACACTATTACAGAGGGTTTCAACCCCGATAGTAATCGAGAGGCCCTCGCCGATTCTGCCATTACTGCAGTTACTGCCGATAATATTCAAGTAAAAATCCAAGGCTCAATATTAGTTAGAATCAACAAAGATAATGTGGTTTCGCTTTGGGAAAATATTGGTGAAAATTTTGTCTCGAAAATAGTTCGTCCTGTTTCTAGAAGTCGTATACGGGGGGTAATATCTCAAATTACTTTCAATCAGATAAATACACATCGTCACGAAGTTGAAGCTAGAATGAAGGGAATGCTTGATAGCGAATTTACCATGAAAGGACTTATTGTAGAAAACGTACTTCTTTCAGATGTAACTGCTGTTTCGCCTCAGTCTTAGTTATTTTTACTACCAAATTTTGTTGATGAATCTAACTGGTTTTGCTATAATTTGATTCTTATTTAAACTTGCGGGAGTAGCTCAGCTGGTAGAGCGTCTCCCTTCCAAGGAGAAGGTCGCGGGTTCAAATCCCGTCTCCCGCTCCAATAAGATTTTGTTGCGCCTGTAGCTCAATCGGATAGAGCGGATGGCTTCGGACCATCAGGTTGGGGGTTCGATTCCCTCCAGGCGCGCCATGAATTTAGTTGAAATTGTTAACGTGGAGGTCGTAGCTCAATGGCAGAGCAGATGGTTGTGGACCATCAGGTTGTGGGTTCGAGTCCCATCGGCCTCCCCATTGATAATCAAAAGATATGACCCGTAGGATTATGCAAGAAAGTAGAACGTTAGCACTATCTTTACAACTGTGCTAAAATAGGTAAATCATGATTGAAGATATTAAAATTCCGCTGATATCAGTTAAAGATGTAGTAATTTTTCCACATTCCACAGTCCCAATCGCTCTAAAACGGGATAAATCGGTACGTGCCTTAGAGGAAGCTTTACTTCGGGATAAGAAATTATTTTTGGTTATGCAGAAAAAAAGGGAAATTGAGTTCCCTACCCCAGAAGATATGTACAAAATCGGTTCAATCGCCTTGATTACGCAGGTTCAGAGATTGCCTGATGGTCTTATTAACATTACCGTTGAGGGAATACAAAAGGCAAAAATTAAGGAGTTTATCCACGAGGAGGAATACTTCGAGGTTAAGATAGGAAAGGTAGCCGAAAAAGAAGTTCCAAAGGAAAAGCTGGAGAATCTTTTAAGACCCCTGATTGAAAAATTCAGAAAAATTGTCACTATGGGTAAAGCTATACCATTGGATGTCCTGCCTTCAATATTTGACCTATCTA
The DNA here is from genome assembly GCA_001816695.1 of Candidatus Woykebacteria bacterium RBG_16_39_9b. Lineage (GTDB taxonomy): Bacteria > Patescibacteriota > Microgenomatia > Woykebacterales > RBG-16-39-9b > RBG-16-39-9b. Next base: position 8,776 of record MHCR01000004.1, on the reverse strand, counting down.
ATCCAAATCAAGTTTTGGATATGATCATTTACAATTTGGAGCTGGACTCGTCTGAGAAACAAGAACTTTTAGAAATGAACAATCCAGAAAAAAGGGTAGAAAAAGTATCGGATTATATAACAAGAGAAATTTCTGTGTTGAGTACAGCAAGAAAGATACAGGACCAGACAGTAGATGAGATCGGAAAAAGTGCTCGGGAAGCATATCTTAGAGAGCAACTAAAAACAATTGAAAGAGAATTAGGTATAAAAGAAGAAAGAAATGAATTCATGGATCTGGCGAAGAAAATTAAAACCTCTAGAATGCCATCTGATATAGAAGCAAAAGCTTTAAAGGAGCTCGACCGGTTAAAAAAGATGCCTCAATTTTCGCCAGAGGTCTCTTATATCCGTACTTATTTGGAATGGCTTGTTGAGTTGCCCTGGTTTAATAAATCAGAAAGTAAAATTGATATAAGACAGTCAGAAAAGATGTTAGATAAAGATCATTATGGTTTAAAGAAAGTAAAAGAAAGAATTTTAGAATATCTAGCTGTTCATAAACTAACAGGCAAGATCAAAGGTCCTATACTCTGTTTTGCCGGGCCCCCTGGCACCGGTAAAACATCTGTTGGCAAGTCAATTGCTAAAGCTTTAGGTAGAAAATTTGCAAAGGTTTCTTTGGGAGGTATTAGAGATGAAGCGGAGATACGCGGTCACCGACGAACATACGTAGGCGCTTTACCTGGGAGAATAATTCAAGGAATGAAAGATGCGGGTACTAAAAACCCAGTGTTTATGATGGATGAGATAGACAAAGTTGGTTTTGATTTCCGTGGAGACCCTTCTTCCGCTCTACTGGAAGCGTTAGATCCAGAGCAAAATCATTCATTTTCAGATCATTATTTGGAAGTACCTTTTGACCTTTCAGATGTTATGTTCATTACTACAGCCAATGTTTTAGATACCATACCGGCGCCACTTAGAGACCGAATGGAGATTATTGAATTTCCAGGTTACACGGAAGAAGAGAAATTTCACATCGCCTTAGGTTATTTATGGCCCAAACAATTGGAAGCCCATGGGTTAGATAAAAATAAGCTAATAATTGAAGAGGCTGCATTGAAGATAATTATCGCCAAATATACTAGAGAAGCGGGTGTACGCAACCTAGAAAGAGAATTAGCTAGTTTGTGCCGTAAGGTAGCCAGAGGAATAGCCGAAAATAAAATAAAAACTATGAGGGTTACAAACAAAAATCTTAGAAAATATTTAGGATCGGAGAAATTTGAATCTTGGGTTGCTGAAAAAACCGATGAGGTAGGAATTGCCACAGGTTTAGCCTGGACTGAAGTTGGAGGTGAGGTATTAAGTGTTGAAGTGACTTTTATGCCGGGAAAAGGAAATCTTATTTTGACCGGACACTTGGGCGATGTAATGAAGGAAAGTGCACAAGCAGCTCTGTCCTACGCAAGAAGTCAGATTGTTAATCTGGGTATTAAAGATAATTTCTTTAAGGATAAAGATATTCATATACACGTTCCTGCTGGGGCTATTCCAAAGGACGGTCCAAGCGCTGGTATTACAATAGCAACTTCACTAGTTAGTTTGATAACTAAAATCGCTGTTCGAAAAGAAGTAGGAATGACTGGTGAAATTACTCTACGTGGCAAGGTATTGGAGATTGGCGGAATAAAGGAGAAGATTTTAGCCGCACACCGTGCTGGGTTAAGAGAGGTAATTATACCTAAGAAAAATAAAAAGGATCTAGAGGAGATACCAATGAAAACTAGACGAGAATTGAAGTTTATCTATGCTGAGACAATGGATGAAGTTCTTAGGAACGCTTTAGTTACCGATCCATTTAGAAGTCAATCTTTAAGATCTACTCGTCCAACTTTTCCCAACCAACCAGTATTGACCGCTTAAATTGTATTGAAGCGAATTTAATAAATTGAAGCGGAATAACTAATTTGATATAATTTGTGTTTAAAAGCCCCTGTAGCTCAATTGGATAGAGCGAATGCGTTCTAAGCATCAGGTTGTGGGTTCGAGTCCCGCCAGGGGCGCCATAAGGGCGGGTAGCTCAACTGGATAGAGCAGGTGGCTCTTAACCACCCGGTTGTGGGTTCGAGTCCCACCCCGCTCACCAAAACCCCAAGATAGTTGAACTCTATTTAAATATTTATGATTCCTAGGGCATCCACTTGATAAATAGAAAAGCCGATAAAATTATTAAACTCCGAAATATTCTAGCTTTATTAACTGTTCTTTCTTTGGCTATATTTGCAGGTAGGGCGGTTATTTCTAATTATAGTGCTGTAAGAGATAACAATTCAGTTGAATCTGATAATTTTGATAATATGAAGGTTCTCGGTTCTACCACTCCTGCTCCAATAATCTCAGCCAAAGCAGGTATTGTATATGAAATAAATTCCGGAAAGCTTTTATTTACAAAAAATCCAAATTTAAAACTTAAATCCGCAAGCTTAGTTAAAATTATGACAGCATTGATTGTGCTTGAAAATGAAAATATAAATAGAATTATTACAGTTTCCAAAAAAGCCGCAACAATGGAACCAAACATTATGGGGTTATATCCTGGTGAAAAGCTTTCAGTAGAACAACTGCTTTATGGTTTGATTTTAGCTTCCGGAAACGATTCAGCTGCCGCATTAGCTGAAAGTACTGCGGGTTCAGAAGAAAAGTTTGTAAGTATGATGAATGAGAAAGCAGGTGAATTGAAATTGAACGAAACTTTATTCTCTAATGCGACTGGATTAGATGATGGAAACGAGCAATATTCAACTGCCTTTGATTTAATGAGTTTAACGTTATACACACTGAAAAAATATCCAGAATTTGAAAAAATCTCTTCAACCAAAGATTATTTTATTGGGGAATCTTTTATTGGAGAAGAGAATCACAAAGCATTTCATTTAAAACACAGCTCACCACTAATAGATTATCCAGGTTTTTCTGGTATAAAGCCTGGATTTACACCACAATCGCATCTTTCATTAATTACTTTGATCAAGGCAAGAAATCACAAACTTCTGATAGTAATATTGGGAAGCGATGATAGAAAGAACGAAACAATTTCCTTAATAGAATATGGCCAAAAAGTAATCGAGGAAAATGGTAGTTAAAATATTTCTCTTTTTAACAACCATGTGTTGGCAGAATCAAACCTATCCTCGCTTGAAGCAAAATCAGACAAATCGATTCCTGAGAGTTTCTTCTTTACTAACCAGTTATATTCCGGAAAATACAGAAATATCGCTGGTCTTTCGTCAAGGGTTATTCTTTGGAACTCATTATATTTAACTTTTCTTTGATCCAAATTCAAATTTGTTCGCGCATCTTCCAGCAGTTTGTCAATTTTAGCACTTTGTAAACCGGTTAAATTATTCAAGTCGGTTTGAGTTGAATGCCAAAGAACATATTGATCTGGATCAGAAGAAAGTACCTGGGAACTTATTAAGACATCGTATTGTCGAGAAGGTAAGATTTGCTCTTTTAATTCAACGCTGGAAACAATTCTAAGGGATGTTTGAATTCCCAATTTTTTCCAATTTTCTTTAATAACGTCAGAAATAAGGATTAATTCTTTCTCGTCGGGAACGACTATGTTTAAACTGAAAGTCTCGCCATTTTTCTCTAAGAATCTGTCTTTATATTTCCACCCATTTTGAAGAAGAGTTTTTTTTGAATCCGCCAGGTTAAAGTCAAGCTTTTTGTTGTATTGAGATTCATCTTGCCAGTTTAATGGTAAGGAACTTACTGCCAATTTAGAGCCCGTTCCTGCAACTGTTTTTAAAATCTCCTCTTTATTAATCGCAGATGTCAGTGAGTCCCTGATCCCTTTGTCTTTAAGAAGTGGCTTTCTCAAATTAAAAAAAGCTGCAATAAATTGCCGTTTTAAGGTTTTTTTGTAGGTTGCCAGATCGACTCTATCCTTAAACTCTTCGATATCTCTACCAGTTAAACCACCTAATCCTTCTACTTCACCTAATTTCAAAGCCAGTTTGGCAAATTCTGTATTTGGGTAGAATTTGAGTGTTATTTTTAATTTATCACCTTCGAGTATGACCCTATCGTTAGTTAATTTTTTCACCTTAAAATTTCCGGTCCCCACAGGTCTATAATCCTTCAACGGTATATGAGATGGTATAATCCCTATGTTTAAATTACTTAGAAAAGGAGCAAAAGGCTCCATTAATTTCATTTTTACTGTATGTGAGTCTTCAGAAGAAACCTCCACTCCCCTAAAAGTTCCGGATATAGTTGAATGGAGATCTGGGTTTTGGGCCGTTTTAATCGTATGAACAACATCGCCCGAGGTAAATTTCTTACCGTCATGCCAATAAATATCTGTTCTTAAATGGAAAATATATTCTGTTTTATTTTTGACTTCAAATTCTTTTGCTAAATCAGGCAAAATATTTCCGTTGCTATCAACTCTAATAAGGCCTCTAAATACTAGAGAATTTACTAGCCGCTCGGCTTCATTTTCTGCGAAGAGTGGATTGATCGTCCTCACCAAACCCACCACACCTTCTGTATAATTAGGCTTTAAGAAATTCAAAAAGAATTTGTTATTAGCGTTCGCAATTGGTCTTAATAAGAAGATGATAGGTATAAGTAAAACAAAGATAATACTAAGAATTTTTATATTTTTTGATATAAGTGCCGTGGAAAGATGCCAAAAAAATCTTAATCTTTTTGACATATATTTATATGATTAAAATGAAGCTTAATGCCAAAGCAGCAAATATGATCCCTAAAATGATAGTTGTGTAATAAAGCAATTTTTCAACTCCTCGTTTGCTTCTATAGACAGCCCCGCCTCCTCCAAAAGCTGCTCCTACACCAGTTCCTCTCTGTTGCAAAAGTATAACAATAACTAGCGATATTGAAACTAAAACTTGAAAAATAAGAATTATCTCTTTCATAAATTCTAAATTTTATCAGATAATAGCTTTTTTAACAAACTCCACGACCTCACGTTAATTATTTTACTAGCCATTTTAAAAAGGAAGTTACCCAACCAGCTAATGTAGAAGCTATAATGGCGCTTAGAGTAGGATTTAATTGTAATTTTGGTATGAAAAAGCCGAATATATTAATTTCTGTAGATTCAAACCCTACTATCTTGAAATCTCCGACAATAACTGACGTTAGGTAAAGGACTATGACGCTAATAAAAAAACCAAAGAGCCCAAAGGTTAATAAGTTGAAGGGCAGTGATAGGACTTTCAATAGAGGTTTAATAAATAGAGTCAGTAGGGAAAAAATTACTGCTGCTAGTACGATTGACTCTAATCTTGAATACTCAATTCCGGGATAAAAATTTGCGACAAAATAAAATCCGACTGAGTTTACTAGAAAGGATTTTAGAAAACCGCGCATTAATATGAACTTATCATCTCTATGACTTGAAGTCAAAGAGACTCTTTTTTCTTAGCAGGCTGTGATATGAATGAGCAAATCGATGAGCCTCGTCTCTTAATCTCTGTACTATATGGAGTGCTTCTGAATTCAACTCTAATTTAATAGGTTTTTTTCTTTCAATTGTAAAAATCTCTTCATTTTTTTTAGCGAGAGCAACAACGGGTGTTTTTACTTTTGAATTTCTAAGGGTAGAAAAAGATGCGTTTAGTTGTGCTTTGCCGCCGTCAACTATTATGAGATCTGGCTGTGCCCAACTGTTTTTAAATCTTCTGGTTAAAACCTCCTTGATCATATCTACATCGCTAATTTTTTTGACCGTCTTTATACGAAATCTCCTGTATTCATTTTTGTCTGATTCCCCTTCTGTAAAGACCACCATTGATCCTACCGCTAGATTTCCTTGAATGTTAGATATGTCATACCCCTCTATTCTTTTGGGAACATTTTTCAGATCGAGGATTTTAGTAAGATTTATTAATTCCCGCTCTCGAATATTTTCTAGACCGTATTTATTATTTAAATATTCAGATATGTCATAGGTTTTGGCGGTAACATATTGGATAGATTTTATCTGATTTCTAACTGTAGCAGCCTTTTCGAACTCCCTTTTTATTGAAAATTCTTTCATTTCTTTTTCGAGTTTCGCTAGGACATCATTTTTTTGACCATTTAGGAAGGAGACAATGTTTTTAAGATTCTTCAGGTACTGAGTTTCATTTATTTTTCCAACACAAACCCCCGGACAGAGTCCCAAATG
>MHCR01000004.1:0-2581 GCA_001816695.1 Candidatus Woykebacteria bacterium RBG_16_39_9b | reverse complement strand
AAAACAAACTTTACCTTGATTGACTTTACATGTTCTGAATGGAAATATCGGTCTTAGTATTTTTAGAGTGGTTCTGACGCTCTTAGACGAGGGGTAAGGACCAAAGAAGTATTTTGCATTCTTAAGGTCGTGTTTTCTTGCGGTTAAAACTCTGGGAAAAGGTTCCCTCGGAATTTTGATATAAAGGTAATCTTTGTCGTCTTTGAGCTGCGTATTAAATTTTGGCTTATTTTTTTTAATAAGATCAGCTTCTAGAATTAAAGCCTCTAAGCTGGAATCTACCTGTATCCAATCAATGTCACGAGTTGAAGCTACTAATAAATTTATTTTTGGATTTGAATTGATGCCTCGGAAATATGATTTAACTCGATTTCTTAGATTCAAAGCTTTACCGACATAAAGAATTTTACCTGCTGAATTTTTGAACAAATATACTCCGGGGTGAGACGGTAGATTTAATTTCATAGAAAGTATTGTACCAGAATGGAAAGACGGTTATCGTTTAAGGTTTTAGTAATTTGATTTTTGGTTTTAGGTTTCTTCCAAAGCTTATCAATATTAAAATTAGAAGTATTATTAATAAAATCTGTGGTAGTTTTAAACTGAAAAAAGGTTTTACTTCAAAACCTTTTTCTGCTCTAGATTCTGATTGGTCATTGCCATCAGAATATTTTATTACTGAAGTTAGTTTTCCTGGCAAGTAATTAAGAAAAGATCCGCCTCTTATCTTAAATTTTATTATTCTTTTCTCAAAAGGTTTTATTGACTGTAGGTCCCGATTAAATCCGAACACATCTATATTGTCGCTTTCAAAGTAAAGTTTTGGCGAAAAGACTGTTTTTCCAGTGGTGTTAACAAGCTCAAGTTTTCCCGTAGAGGTGAACCCAGAAATCACAGTTGGTATTTGCAGATTCAATTGAAGTTTAGCTTTGGGTAAATCCTCAATTTGTGTAAATTTGAAATCAAGACTGCTAGAATCTAGACCATAAAAACCTGGAGCTAACGGTTTCTCGGAACTGTCACCAAAAATGGTTAAGGCAAAATGATTAGTGCCTATTCGGTTAAAATAATTCAAATTTTGACTTTGCTTAGACCACATTGGATCTGCTGCTAACCAGGCACCAATGTCCTTGTCAAAATACTCTACCCACACATGCAATTTATCATTTAAGGTTGGATAAATTATTCCAATGGGATTAGTTTCCGGCGCGTCTGAATATGCGTAACCAACTATTAGACGACTTGGTATTCCATTTGCTCTTGTTAAAGCAATAAATAAGTCGGCGAAATCGAAACTATTTCTTGCTGTCTTGTCATTTAAAACTTTATCTGAACCAGATCGTTGAATTGGTTGTTCTGGGCTATAATCGATTTCATTTATTATAAATTCAAATATTTCCTTAGCAGTTTTCAATTTTTTTGCGGTATTTAAAATATTTTGGTTTGTTATACTCCAATACTTATCTGATTTAGTAAAAATGTTTAATTCACCCTGCCCCCAAGTAGATATTTCTCTAAAACCCACCTTTGTATCGAATATTTTTGCTAATCCTTTTGCTTTAACATTTATTTTTTGGTTTCTTTTCAAAGTGTAGGAAGCCAAATAATTTCCACTCTCGTCAATCTTAATATCTTCCGGTTCTGGATTAATTGAACTAAAACTAATTTGTTGGTTTTCTTTATCTGGTGGCAAGACTATAGTTGCTTTAGCGGAAAGTAGGTTGTTGTTGATTAATTGGTAATTTAGCTCAAACTCATATATCTGAAACCTGCCAAAAACAGCTTGTACATTTACTGTTTCCGATTCTAATAGATCAAAGTTGTATATATGTTTTACTCCAGACTGGTATTTGTAATTTTCTGGAATAATAAAGTGCGGTTCACCAAATTCCTTTGGTATTTTCAAAATTAACTTGTATAATCCTACCTTCTCTGAGGTGGAAATTTTTGGTATTGATAGTTGCCAGATTTTACCTTGCTTTTTTGCCAATTTTTTTATTGTGTATTGAAGGTCAACAGTACTTGTTTTGTTAACTCCTACAATCTTGTTTTTCAATTTTACGGTTATAACTGACGAGTCACTAGTTCGATTTACTGCTGTATCTACTGGACCTAAAAAATCATAAGCTCTAACATTTGTTACGTCCCTAGAAGCAATTTTTAGACTATATTCTGAGGGGTATAAATCTTTTGTTAAATTAGTGATTTTTATTTTAGAAGATACATTGGCGTTTCCGACCTGATCGAAGTCGAATGTGATGTTATATGAGGTTGAAAAATTTGCGGCATTGGCTTTTGATCCGAAAAAAAGTGTAAATATTAATGTTAAAATCAGCAGTATTAAATATTTTACCCTCATTAAATTAAGCTATTTTTCTAGAAAGTCCTTTACCTTTGTGGATATATCTTCTGGAGAGAACTGTGATTTAATCAAATATTCGTTAGCTCCTAATGTCAGGCCTTTTTCTATCATATCCTGCTCGTCGAAATTTGAAAGAATTATTACTGGAATATGCTTTGTTCTTTCGTCAGAGCGTAGTTTTTTGAGTACTTCAAAACCATCCATCCCGGGCATTTTGAT
>MHCR01000003.1:9948-12164 GCA_001816695.1 Candidatus Woykebacteria bacterium RBG_16_39_9b | reverse complement strand
TCGAAGTTTAAAACAGCAAAATCTTTTTGGCTTTGGTGCTCAACAATATTATATTTTGATGTTCTATATTCTATTTCATCTCTATGCCAATCCAAGTGTTCGCTTGTTACCATAAGAACTACTGCAATATAAGGGCTTTTGTCTAAGTCTATCAATTGAAAACTGGAAAGCTCCAAAACTGCCCAATCACTACCGGTTATTTCATCAAGAAAATCCAGTGGAGGTGTACCAATATTTCCACCCAAAAAAGCTCTTTTTCCTTCTACCTTAAGCATCTCATATATCATGGTTGCTGTTGTTCCTTTACCCTTCGTTCCAGTAACACCAATTATTTTTGATGGGGCTTCTTCAAAAAATAATTTTATATTGCTGGTTATTACACAACCAAGCCGTTCTGCCACCTCCAATTCGGAAAGATTTGGATGAACAGAAGGAGAGCGGAAGATTAACTCAAATTGATTTATATCTTTTAGATATTCCCCGCCAAACCTAAAGTGATTAGTAAATTGTTTGGCTTGAGAGAGTACCGAGGGGTCTATATTACCTTCATTCTTCTCATCACAAACGGTTATTTCCGCACCATGGCGGCTTAAGTAACGGGCGGTGGATAAACCCTCAACTCCCAAACCGATTACAAGTGTCTTTTTGCCTGATAAATTCATCTTATCATTTTCCAAGCAAGGCGATAAAAAGTCCCAGGAAAGCGCTAATCGCGCCGGCGAGCCAAAAACGCATCGTTACCTTGGTTTCATCCCACCCTCTTGCTTCAAAGTGATGGTGGATTGGGGCTGCGATAAAAATCTTTTTACCTCCCCTGGTTGCTTTTGAAACCCATTGCGAAAGCGAAGAAACTATCTCAATAACAAAAACTAAACCAATAAAAGGCAGTGCCAATGAAGAGTTGATCATTAAGGCAATAACAGCGAGCATTGCTCCAAGGGAAAGAGCTCCCGTATCTCCTAGCCAAACTCGTGCGGGATAAATATTGAAATATAAAAAAGCGAGTAAGGAACCAATCATTACAGCGATAAACAAAGCAATATCACCAAAAGCTGTAGCAGACGCCAATATCCAGAAAGCTGAAAGCGCAATTATAGTTAAACCTACAGCTAAACCATCAAGACCATCGGTGACATTAATGGCATTGGTCGTAGAAACAATCACAAATGCCGCAAATGCTATAAACCATTTGCCAAGTTCTATCTCAGTACCAAAAACCGGTATAAATATTGAGGACAAATTCATTTGGCTATATAAAAGCCAACCAATTATCAAAGCTAAAACCCATTGCAGAGCGAATTTATACCGAAGTCTTAAACCCCAAGCACCAGCTTGCTCAAACCCATAAAATTTACGAATATCGTCATAAAGACCTAATAGGCCAAATGAAACGATTGTGAAATAAAGAATCCAAGCGGTAGAATTGAGAGCAAATTGAGTTAACTGATAGAAAATAGCGCTAAGGATTATTGTTATTAAAATTATTAAAGCGCCACCGCCATTTGGTGTTCCGACTTTCCAGCCATGAAGCCTATTTACAATCGAGGTTATTATCCCAAAAATGTCTTTTTGAGTTTCCGCTCGGCGCTGAAATTTTAATTTGTAGAGAAGATCAATGAAAGGCACTGCGGCAAAAAATGTTGCTGCAAAAGAAAAAAGCAAAATACCAAGTAGTTTAACCATACAAGAATTCTAATTTTATCACTAACCAGCCTTGCAAGCAAACAATTTAGCGATAGATTTCGTAGCGGTGGAAGGCGATTTCATCAGGATCGACCTCTTTTCCCTCTAAAAGCCGTATTATCCTCTCAACATGTTTAAGAAGTGATCCTTTGAGGTAAATTAAATCACCCTTTTGCAATATTCCCGAAAGAGCCCCAGCGGCTTCAAATACATCTCTAGCAAAAATAATGCTGTCTTTTTTCATTTTTTTCTTAGCTTCATCTGCAATAAAAGCTGTTTGCTCTCCTACACAAACAAGATAATCAGGTTTCATTTCTGCTACCTTTTTACCTACACTTCTATGCCCTTCCTCGGAATATTTTCCGAGTTCTCCCATTTCACCCAAAATAGCTATTTTTCTTTTCGCTGTTAGATCTTTAAGGGTCTGCAAACCTGCTATTGCTGAAGCAGGGTTTGACCTTCTAGAATCGTTTAATAAAACGCTTCCTTTTGGACCAGCTTCTATATTTAAACGTCCGTCCAAAGGTTTAAGT
>MHCR01000003.1:9600-9921 GCA_001816695.1 Candidatus Woykebacteria bacterium RBG_16_39_9b | reverse complement strand
ACCAACCGCCGCTGCTGCCAAACAATTTGAAACTCCTTGCGTCCCTAAAAGTGGCGTTGAGACTTTGATTGTATTTTTGCTTGAGGGTAATTTGGTTGTGTTTACGTGTAGGTTAAAGGCTGTTCCTTTATAATCAACTTTAATGTTGCTTGCCCAAACGTCGCAATATTTACTACTTGTACCATAAAAAATAGTTTTCTTATCCAAAGCCTGCTTTATTCTTCTGACATTTGTATCATCATAGTTTAAGACCACCCAACCTTCTTTAGAAACGGCTTGGACAAGCTTGCTTTTTTCAGCAATTATTTTTTCAAGTGAACC
>MHCR01000003.1:2871-9594 GCA_001816695.1 Candidatus Woykebacteria bacterium RBG_16_39_9b | reverse complement strand
TTCATCATCGGCATGTACAGGGCTGATACCGGTTATAACCGCAATTTTTGGTTTGGCTAAGGAAAGGTGTTTATCCATCTCACCAACATGATCTATCCCGTATTCCAATACTAGCTTTTCGTGATTTCCTAAGTGCAAAATTGTTATTGGTATATTGAAATTTGTATCCAAATTCAAATCTGTTTGAAGAGTTTTAAATTTCTCTGACAAAACTGATGTAATAGCAGCGCTAGTATTGGTTTTTCCGTAACTCCCAGTTACACCGATAACCTCAACATCTAAATGAACCAAAAGCCAAAATTTTGCCAATAAACGCCTAAAGATGTGGTAAGGGGTTACAACGATTGATCTTATTTTCATATCAGATTATTATTTTTGAAGGAAAATCGGCCTTTAGATGTCTTCGACTATTATACCGCTCCAATCCTAATTTGATTAACTTATCAATTAACTTTGGGTAAGGCAATCCGGTTGCCTCCCAAAGCTTAGGATACATGCTTATTTTTGTAAAGCCTGGGATGGTATTAACTTCGCTTAAAAATATCTTATTATCCTTCTGAACGAGAAAATCAATTCTCGCCATACCAGAAATTCCAACCGCCTTATAGGCTGCGATTGCAGTTTCACGTATCTTGTTAGAAGTTTCTACTGATAATTTAGCCGGGATGATCAATTCGGATTTGTCGTCAACATATTTTGCTTCATAACTATAAAAATCTCTTGAGGGAATAATCTCGCCACATACAGAAGCCTGCGGTACCTCATTACCTAGAACAGACACCTCGATTTCCCGAGCATCTTTTACAGCTTCCTCGACTAAAACTTTACTGTCGTACAAAAATGCCTGCTCTATTGCTTCTTCAATCTCATTTCTTCCCATTACTTTTGAAATTCCAACGCTAGAACCTAGGTTCGCCGGCTTAACAAAATTTGGATAACCAATTATTTGTTCTATACCTCTTATTATTTTTTGTCTCGATCTATCCCATTCATGCTTTTGTATAATTATATAATCAGCGACAGTAAATTCATGAGAACGAAAAATATCTTTCGAGAGTTGTTTATCCATCGCAACCGCCGAAGAAGCTACACCTGCTCCAACGTACGGAACACCCTCCATTTCGAATAAACCTTGGATAGTACCGTCTTCCCCATAAGGACCATGTAAAACCGGAAAAGCTATATCAACATCTTTTAGGGCGTTAGAAACTTCAACATGTTTTTTGCCTATTGTCCAATTTCCTTTTTTTTCTATATAAATAGGCTTTATGTTATATATACTTTTATCGGTGGCTTCCATAACCGAACGGGCAGATATTATAGAAATTTCGTGTTCGCCACTTCTACCACCGAAAACTATTCCGACAGTCAATTTTTTAGACATAAATTCTACTGACCCGGGCAGAAATATTTGTTAATACCTCATAAGCGCTTGTACCGAGTTTTTCCGCTGCATCCTCCGCGGTAAGCTCCAAATCTCCGCTTTTACCAATTAAAGTAACTTCATAACCTCGACGAATATCGCCTTTAAGATCTGTTACATCAACAGCTGCTTGATCCATAGAAACTCTACCAATGAGAGGCGCTTTTTGTCCATTTATTAAAACCTCCCCCCAATTATTTGGAGCTCTTCTAAACCCATCTCCGTAACCAACCGCGATTGTTGCTACTTGCGTTGGTTTCTTTGCTTTGAACGTTTTTCCATAACCTACTATTTCTCCTCGCTCAATTTCAGTGATTTGGACAATTTCGGTTTTAAAAGTTAAAACCGGCTTTAAATCCAAAGTTTTATTTTGTATTGGGCTGTATCCGTAAATTCCGATACCCACTCGAACCATATTAAAATGACTTTCACTCATTGCAATAGTCGCCCCCGTATTGGCCGCAGACTTTATCGATATGTTGATACCCTCTGAATCCAATTCATTCAATAGTTTGTTAAACACAAAAAGTTGTCTCTTCGCAAAGGCCAAATCCGTATTATCGGCATCGGCAAAATGAGTAAAAATACCCTCTATTTCTAAGTTGGGCAAATCTTGCAACTTTCTTATAAAAAATAAAACCTCGCCTGGATTTAAACCAAGACGATGCATACCGGTATCCACCTTTATCCAAACACGAGCTATTTTATTTAATCTCCTTGCAGCGCTAACCAAAGCACGTGCAACATCTAAGCTGCGAACCGTAACTGTTATATCATTTTGAACCATATCGTAGTAATTCTCTGCAGGAGTAAATCCTAAAATAACGATCGGTATCTTTATATCAGCTTCTCTTAATTGCTTTGCCTCATAAAAGGAGGAGACACCGAGATACTTTGCTCCGGCCGCAATCGCTATTTTAGAAACCCCAATCGCTCCATGACCATAAGCGTTAGCCTTCACAACTGCACAAATACCAACATCTGGGCTAACAATTTTCTTAATCTGATCAATATTATGCTCTAACCACTTTTTAGATATTTCGCACCAAGCAAGTCTTTCAATAGCCATCTTTTTTTAATTAATCCACTTTTCTTATTCGGGCCCCCAAACGTTCTAATCTACCCCCCAGATCATCATAGCCGCGCTCTAAATGCTCGATTCCATATATCTCACTTCTACCCTCTGCCATCAAAGCAGCGAGCACCAACGTCGCTCCAGCACGTATATCACTTATGTTAAGGTTGCCTCCAAGCAATCTAGTTGGCCCGGAAATTTTGGCTGCATGGGGAAGTTTAGATGATTGCTCGTCCCACTCAAAATTATAAACTTTTTCAGGATTGCCCACTTTGGGAGAGTACAATTCAATCTTCCCTCCCATTTTCACAAGATTTGGGACGTAGCCAAAACGATTCTCAAAAATAGTTTCATGAACAGTCGATTCACCGTTAGCTTGTGTCATAAGAGCCGTCCAAAGGCTTTGCCAATCAGTCATAAAACCTGGATACGCAGAGGTCGTAACATTTGTAGATTTTAAACCCCTTTTATAAACAAATTTTAATGAGTTTTTTATTTCGATAATTTCACCAGCGTGTTTAACTTTTTCCATAAAAGCTTTTACATGGTTTGCATTTGCATTTTCCACTTCAATTTCACCCTTTGTTCCGATGGCCATACAACCAAAAGTCACAGTCTCATTTCTATCAGGCATAACTGTATGTAAGGCTCCTTTTAAGGAATTTGCACCCTCTATTTCTATCGCCCTTTCTGGCCCTCTTTTAATTTTCGCTCCCATTTGGTTCAAAAAAGAAATAAGATCATCCACCTCCGGCTCAGAAGCTGCGTTTTCCAAAATTGTTTTACCTTTGGCTAAAGAAGCTGCCATTAAAAGAGCTTCCGTACCAGTATGCGAATTCTTAGGAAAATTGTAACGAGTGCCTACCAAACCTCTCGTCGAAGAAGCTTCTATCAAACCGTCTCCTTTCTTAACTTTTGCACCCATTTTTTGTAACCCTTCCAAAAACCAATTTATCGGACGATCTCCAATTTTATCTCCCACAGGAACCGGAACTTTCGCTTTTTTAAATCTGTGCAAGAGAACTGGCAAATACATAAAGGAAGCTCGGCTTTTTAATCCCAGTTCTTCTGGCAACTGCCACTTTGAAACACCACCGCTTATCTGTGCTGTATTATCAAAAATTTCTACTTTGCCACCCAAAGTCCCAATTATTTCTCTAACGGCAATTACATCTCTGATGTATGGGATATTAGAAAGAGTAGACATGTCGTCGGAGAGAAGGGAAGCAATCATTAATTTGAAGCCAGCGTTTTTAGCTCCGGGGATTTTAACCTTGCCGCGAAGTGGCACACCACCATCGACAATATACTTAGCCATGAACCTAATTTTAAGCTAGCAGGAATCAGATTGCAATAAATGCAGTAATGGGTTCACAAGATTCAAACCCTTGAATTCAAGCCCGGGGCTTGAGCGTGTGTATTTAAGGAGGAAAATTCAACTTTATCCCGAGACTGTCGAAGGATTAATCGAGGAATTTGAAGGTTGAAAGGATTTTATCAACCAAAGGTAAATCCTTTTCACTTATTTCCAAATACAAAGCCTCCTTACCATTTTTATCAATTAGAATAGCTATCTTCACTCCGTCGTCAGGGTAAGGTGTTTTATAAAAAACTTTAGTTGTTTGCTTTCCGTCAACAGTAGTCTGCTCTCTTCTAGGAGCTTCGATATCGGGGTAGCTCAAATCTTTTATAACCTTAGACACATACTCCGAATAAGTCTTGCCTTCGAATGAATTAATATCCAGATTGATAATTATCTTACTCTCATCAGTGAACAAAATATTCCCGTGAGTTGCAACTTCGTGTTTCCACTTGGACGGGTATTTAAATGTGAAGCCAACTCCTGGATACAATTTCCAATCCTCCGTTTCGCCTTTTTGGGCGGAGGGGGAGGCCTGTTTGGCGGAAGGTGAGGATTGATTGGTAGAAGGAACCGTTTGCTCTGATGGTTTTTTGCCAACTTTATATAGGGCAAGGGCGCCGCCTAATAAAAGGGCGGCCACAACTGTAGAGATTATAATAGTAGACCAACTTACACCGAATGGTTTAGTACCACCGGAAGGGGTATTTGTCGGAGAGAAGGTTTCTTCAGGTGCAGAGACTTCAGGCATAATTTAATTATCTCAACAAGCAAGTACAACTGTCAATCACTAAAGACGCTTAAAGCCCCTAAATATTTATTGACATATCAATCCATGACAAGGTTCAACCTTGTCAATTACCAGCGGCCGATATAGCGAACTTCTTCTTGGAGATCAATGCCGAATTTTTCTTTGACGCTTTTTTTCATCAGATCTATTAATGCCTTTACATCAACGGCTTTTGCATTTCCTTCATTGATTATGAAGTTGGCGTGTTTCTCGCTTATTTTTGCTCCGCCAATTTTTTTGTTCTTAAGACCGCATGCTTCTATCAACCTGCCAGCTCCATCGTAATCAGGGTTTTTAAAGGTGGAACCAACAGTGGCTCCGGCTGGGTGGTTTATCTTTCTTTCCAATATATTACGTGTTTTTTCTTCAATAAATTTTGGGTCTGTCTTTTGTAATTTCAACTTCGCTTTGACTATAACTTCTCCGCTTTTTTGAAAGCGGCTTGATCGGTAGGCGAACTCACACTCCTCATTCGATAAAGTTTTTGCGTTACCCTCTTTGTCAATAATTTCCACCGATTCCACCAGATCGCCAAAAAATTCTTTTTTTCCAGTATCACCTGCATTCATATAAACTGCTCCGCCGACCGTTCCAGGAACTTTTACTTCTCTTTCCATTCCGGCAAGATCTTTTTCGCGTGTTAGCTTTATTAGAGCAGATAAATCCACGCCAGAATCAGCTTCAACAATTTCATCTGAAATAAACCTAATCTGGCTCGACTCATTCAAAATGACTAAGCCTGCTATACCTTGGTCCGAAACTAAAACATTCGCTCCGTTACCAATAATTGTATATGGAATTTTCTCTTTAATGGCTCCCAACACCGCCTTCTTTAATTCTTCATTTGTTTTTACTTCAATAAACAAATCGGCTGGTCCACCAACCTTCATATTGGTATGAAGTTTCATAGGTTCATTTTCTTTAACTTTTTCTTTTCCAAGAGCTTCAATTATTTTTGTATAGTCTTTCATGCTTTGTTTGAAAGTTTTTTCAATAAAAGCTGCGAAGCTTTATTAATATCTCCAGCTCCCAAAAATAAAACAACGTCCCTGCTCACAGTACGATTTGCTAGATAAGTCGCCGCGGACTCGAAATCCTCCAAGTATTTAGCCTTTTTACCTTTTATAGCTGTTGCCAACTGTTTGCTACCAACGTCTCCTGAATCTTTTTCTCTGGCAGCAAAAACTGGAAGCAAAATAACTTCGTCCACATCGGTCGATCCAAGAGCCGCCGCAAAATCTTCAAAAAACGCCCTTACTCTTGAAAATAAATGAGGCTGAAAAACTACCCAAATTCGATTTTCCTTAAATTTTTCTCTCGCGGCTTCTAAAATAGCTTTTATAGCCGTTGGGTGATGGGCATAATCATCAAAAACAAGTACTCCCTTTTCTTCACCTTTAAACTCAAACCTTCTCTCAATTCCTTCAAACTTTTGTAAAGAGCTTTTTATCGCTTCTTCCCCAATTCCAAATTCCCTGCATACCGCAGCTGCTACAACAGCATTTGTTTGGTTAAACCTCCCAATTACTTTTAATCGAAGGTTTTTAAGCCGGGTAGTTTTCTTAGTACTACCTTTAGTATTGGCAAGATCAACCCTCGGACCTAAAATAAGCGTTGAATTTTCTTTCATTCCAGCTACAAATTGCTCAAAAGAGTTTTTAACTTGATCGAGATTTTTAAAAAACTCCGGATGATCGTATTCCAAACTTGTAACACCTACTACACTAGGGTGATAGTTTAAAAAATTGTTGTTATACTCATCAGCTTCTATAACAAAATAAACGCTTTTTCCTACACGATGGTTTTTTCCCCACGCGATCACTTTCGCACCTAAAACAACCGTCGGGTCAAATCCTGAGTATTCCAATATCTGGCCAACCATAGCAGCTGTAGTACTTTTGCCATGAGTACCTGCCAGGGCTATCACAAATTTATCTTTTAGCAAATGGCGACCAATAAACTGCTGCCAGGTCATTGTGGGAATTAATTTATCTCGAGACTGGGAAATTTCTTTATTTTCTGGGTCCAAACTAAGAATCGCCGGGGAAAAAACTAATACATCTATATCATTGATA
>MHCR01000003.1:0-2761 GCA_001816695.1 Candidatus Woykebacteria bacterium RBG_16_39_9b | reverse complement strand
TTCAGCAGCTGCTGATGCTCCACTACCACCAATACCAACAAAATGAATTCTTTTATCACCCATAATTTTTTATCCCTATTAAGGCCCCAAATTCTCCGGTGAGATTCAGTGCCTCTCGGCGGTACGAATAAAATTCGTCAGATTCGTACGTGCACATTTTAATTGGCCCGTCTATATTTTGTTTTTGTATTCCGGCATCTAGTAATTGGCTTATATTTAACGCTCTTAAGTCTAAAAAGTATTTACCTGAAGCTGTTTGAAGTACCCCTTTGTTTAAATTGGCACTTTGAAATTTTTCGACCAGACCCGGCCCGATTTCAGAGTGGCAGTGACCAATGCAAGGTCCAAGTCCTATTTTAATATTTTCTGGCTTCGACCCAAATTCCCTTTGTAAAGAAGTGACCAGCTCTTGCGCAATTTTGACCAAAGTGCCTTTCCAACCTGCATGGGCGGCTCCAAAGGCGTTGGTTTCTGGATCATAAGCTAAGATCGGCAAACAATCAGCAACCACAATCATCAAAAAAATCCCAGGTTCATTAGAAATTAAACCATCCACACCATGCATAACATCACCGGCTTCTTCCACCACCACTCTAGCTATTTTGTTCCCGTGGATTTGCTGTGCCTGTATTATTTTGTTGGCATCAAACCCAAGCTCTCTTCCTAATTTGTGTTTATTAACCTTCACATCCTCACCGCGTGTCAAACCGATTTTCAGGTTACCGATTGCTGCCGTACTAATTCCATGGATTAGATTTTTGAATTGTACCCAACTTGTTAACTCGTAAATATCACCGCTTTTTTTCAGCATCTAGTCTGTCTTTCACGAGCAGGTCGGCCCTTTTTAATTCTTCAGGTGTATTTACGCCAAACCACTCATCTGGATCATTTAATTTATAAGCCTGCACTTTCCTGCCCTCAAAAACTGCTTTCTTTATAAGATCCACTAAATAATACTCTCCCACTGGGCTTTTTTTTAGCTGTTTTAAGCTTTTTTGCAACCAACCCCGCTTAACGATATAACAACCCGCATTTATTTCTTTAATCTTCTTTTGTAATTTGTTAGCAACTTTTTCCTCAACAATGTCAACCACTAACCCATCTTTATTGCGTATTATCCTACCTAAACCTGTTGGGTCTTTTACCTCTACGGTAACAAATGTTAAAGTATTGCCAACTCCTACGTGTTTATTGATGGCTTTTTGTATCGATTCCGGTTTATAAAAAGCACTATCATCTCCGTTTAAAATCAAAATATTATTAGGTCTTTCTGAAACCAAACCTAATCCAACTAACGCTGCGTGACCTGTACCCAACCTTTGCTTTTGAAGAGCATATTTATAATCTCCCCCTAATACTCTTTTAACTTCCTCTGCTTTGTGTCCTACCACAATCACAATTTCACCTAAACCGATTGCCTTTAACAGGTCTATTGTGTAGGTAATGATTGGTTTTCCACCTATCTCATACAAAACTTTTGGTTTCGCAGAGGGTCTTCCACCTGCCAATCTGGTACCCTTTCCAGCTGCTAGAACAATGGCAGCTAATTTTATTTGAGCCATATCTTTTGATTTCATTTATCTTTTGACTTATCTACCTTAGCTCTTTTTTCTAAAGCTTTTCTTACTATTTCTTGTTCGTTCCAAGGAAGTTCCTTCCCACCAATATTCATCGAACGCTCATGGCCCTTACCAAACGCGGCAACGAGATCATCGGCCCTAGCAAGTTTTACTGTCGCAAATTCAATAGCTTGACTGCGATCTGGAATTTTAAAGTAATCACGCTCAATTTTTCTCCCGGCAAGTCGCAGTCCTCTAGCAACCTCGTCTGAAATATCCTCCACCTTCTCGCTTCTGGGGTCTTCGGCTGTAACAACAACCAAATCTGCTAATTTTCCAGCCACCTCACCCATTAAAGCTCTTTTGCCAATATCTCTCTCCCCAGCGGAACCAAAAACTACAATTAAACGCCCTTTAGTAAGTTTTCTCAGTGTTTTAAGGGCTGCTTCAAGACTCTTTGGAGTATGAGCAAAATCCACAATAACATCAAATTTGACATCTTTGAAATCAATTCTTTCCATTCTTCCCAGCAACCCTTGGAAAGAACCAACTGCTTTCTCAATATCTCTGTTTTCTATACCGATTTGCTTAGCCAAGACCACCGCGGCTAAGTTGTTATATACGTTGAATTCCCCAATTAAAGGGCTATCAGCCCTAAGGTGTTTTACTTGACCTTCCTCTTTAAATTCCACTAAAAACTTAATTCCTTTACTGCCTAAATAAACATCTCGAGCAAAGAAATCCGCAGAATTTTTTAAACCGTAGCTAACAATCTTTCCTGAAGATCTCTTTTTTAAAAAGCCGTATGATTCATCATCAACGTTCAAAACAGCGTATTTAACATTCTTTAATAGTTTGGCTTTCGCTTCCAAGTAATTTTCGTAGGAACCGTGATAATCCAGATGTTCGTGAGTAACATTAGTAAAAACTGCTGCTGTGAAGGGAATAAAAGAAACTCTATTTTGATCGAGCGCGTGAGAAGTTATTTCAAGAACAGCGTATTCACTACCATCCTTAACCATTTTGTACAAGTATCTTTGCACAGCTATTGGGTCTGGAGTAGTAACGTGCAAACCCGTGTCAAAGCTTTCCTCGCCAATAACAGCCTTTACCGTTGAAATCATTGAAACTTTTTTTCCTGATTCTTTAAGGATGTGGTAAATAAGGTTTACAGTGGTGGATTTACCATCGGTGCCAGTGAC
>MHCR01000002.1:51833-57795 GCA_001816695.1 Candidatus Woykebacteria bacterium RBG_16_39_9b | reverse complement strand
TTAGCTTCAACTTCAAATGTATATTTTTTAGATTCTGTTTCAGCCAAACTTTTTTCACTAAAAATTGGTTTTTTAATTATATACTTCATTTATCTTCACCTTTTAATAAAAAATGCTTAGTTAATCCCTCGATTGCTTCTTCAGTAAAAATAATCTTATTGTTACTAAGTACGTCATAAATATTCAAATTAACCACACTCTTTACACTAATATCCTTAATATTTCTAAACGATTTATCAATTATTTGGCTTTGAATGGGTAACACCAAAAGAATCTTACCAGAAATCCCTAACTTGGTCAGAAGTCCTAATGCTTTCTTAGTATTCGGCTCTTTGGCATTAATACCCTCAATAATTGTTAGGTTTCCTTCTTTAAACCTCTGGGAAAGTGCAGAAAAGAGTGCTACTTTTTTCATCTTCTTAGTAATTTTTAATGTCCAATCACGCTGTTTGGGACCGAAAACCGTACCTCCCCCTCTCCAATGAGGGGCACGTATGGTCCCTGCTCGGGCCCTTCCAGTGCCTTTTTGTCGCCAAGGTTTTGCTCCTCCTCCTGCCACTTCGGAACGAGTTTTTGTAGATGCAAGCCCTTTTCTCTGATTAAACAAATATACTCTTATAGCTAGCTGCATGAGATTACTATTAGGCTTCAGATCAAATATTTCTTTTGGCAAGAAAATTTTCGAAATTTCTTCCGCTTTCGCACTGTATACCGGTAAGATTACTTTTTCTTTTTTTACGACATTTTTTTTTGCTTTATCTGAAACTTTTTGCTTCATTTAATTTAATCTTCCTCACTTTTACCAACTTTGTCAGCTGTTAATTCTGGTTCTTTATTCGTACCAACAGGTTTATTTGAAATCTCTTCTTTAGATTCTTGTGTTGTCCCATCTGATTGTTTAATGAACGGAACAGTTGGGGCCTCAGGCTCATGATAATCTTTTTTCCTTTTTGAGGATTTTTTTATTAAAACAACAGAATTTGAAGGACCTGGTATAGAGCCTTTTATCTTCAAGATGCTACTCTCATTATCAATCTCTATTATCTCCAAACCACGAGCCGTTACTTTAGAAAACCCCATATGACCGGCCATCCTGGTTCCCTTTAGAACTCTACCGGGGGTCGTAGCAGCACCAATTGACCCAGGAGCACGTTCACGATCTGATTGTCCGTGTGTCCTTGGACCACCAGCAAATCCGTGTCTTTTAACCACACCAGCGAAGCCTTTACCCTTGGAGGTGCCAACAACATCAACAAATTCCCCTTTCTTGAAAACATCAGATACTTTTATCTCTTGGCCTAAAGAAAGTTCCCCGTCAAAGGGAACTTCTTTTAAAAATTTCGGTGCATCCAAAACCGTAGCTTTCTTAAAGTGCCCGATAAGTGATTTAGTTGGGTGTTTTTCTTTTCCGACACCAATCTGTGCTGCTTTATAACCATCTTTATCTATTTCCTTTACTTGAACTACAAGATTTGGTTCAATTAAAACGTTAGTAATAGGCGACCAACGATTATGAGAATCGTATGTGCTTCCCATATTAAGTTTTTTTCCTAAAAGTCCCTTTACCATATTCAAATAAAAAAGGCCTTCTTCGGCCCAGAGTTTGAAATAATTTAGTTTATATAGATAGTCTACATTTTTATTTCTATATCCACGCCCGCAGGCAACTCAAGGTGCATTAGAGAATCTAACGTTTTAGGTGTTGGTTCTATAATATCTATTAAGCGCTTATGTGTTAGAATTTCGAAGTGCTCACGCGCATCTTTATCTACATGAGGCGAAGTTGTCACAGTAAATCGCTCCCGTTCTGTAGGAAGCGGTATGGGACCAGCTATTTTTGCGCCTGTCCTAATTGCTGTATCTAATATATCCTCAACAGAGTCATCTAACACTCTTGCATCATAGGATTTTAAACGTACTCTAATACGACCTTTCGGCATAAAACTAAATTAATGAGATTGCTTTAGTTATGAAATAATCTTGGTGACTACTCCTGCACCTACAGTTTTACCACCTTCCCTAATAGCAAATCTCAAACCTTCCTCTAACGCGACTGGGCCGATTAATTTTACTGTTAGTTTAGTATTATCTCCTGGCATTACCATCTCAGTACCCGAAGGCAGTGCAGATTCGCCTGTAACATCTGTTGTCCTAAGATAGAATTGAGGCCGATATCCAGAAAAGAACGGTGTGTGACGACCACCCTCTTCTTTTGTTAAAACATATACTTCTGCTTCAAATTCAGTATGAGGCTTAATCGATCCTGGAGCAGCTATCACTTGTCCACGCTCAACGTCGTCTTTTTCAACCCCACGCAGTAGTAACCCTACATTATCACCTGCTTGACCTTCATCAAGTTGTTTCCTAAACATTTCTACCCCGGTAACAACTGTAGACGTTGTCTTGGGTCTAATACCAACAACTTCAACGTTATCATTAACTTTCACCCTTCCACGATCAATTCTACCTGTAACTACGGTTCCTCGTCCCTTAATAGAAAATACATCTTCGATTGGCATTAAAAACGGCTTGTCCAAATCTCTGGTTGGAGTTGGTATATACTCATCAACTGATTTCAGTAATTCCTCAATACTCTTCTGTGCTTCGGCATCTCCTTCTAAAGATTTCAAGGCACTTCCTCTTATAACTGGAATTTCTTTTCCTGGAAACTCATATTTTGTTAATAATTCACGAATTTCTTCCTCGACAAGATCGAGAAGATCCTTATCATCAACAGTATCAACTTTATTCATATACACAACTATAGCTGGTACTCCAACTTGGCGGGCAAGTAAGATATGTTCTCGAGTCTGAGGCATAGGGCCATCTGCAGCAGATACGACTAAAATTGCACCGTCCATCTGGGCTGCACCGGTAATCATATTCTTTATGTAATCAGCGTGGCCTGGTGCATCTATATGAGCGTAATGACGCTTACTTGTTTCATATTCAACGTGTGCGAGGGCAATTGTAATACCGCGTTGTTTTTCCTCTGGCGCGTTATCAATTGAATCAAAAGATCTAAATTCCGCACCTCCCCCAGCAGATAAATACTTGGTTATTGCACTAGTAAGAGTAGTTTTACCATGATCAACATGGCCAATAGTTCCAATATTTAAATGCGGTTTAGTCCTCTCAAATTTCTTGCTTGATCCTTCAGCCATAAATTACCCGCCTCCTGTTCGGGTGATATTTAACTTTAATTCAAACATCCAAGCAACTTATTTATTTTACCAGAAGAAGTCAAGTTCAACTAGGTTTCTTTTCTTCTTTAATATTCTGGTTGATAATATTATTTGCAATATTAGTTGGAATTTCTTCGTAATGGGAGGTTTCCATGTTAAAGCCTGCTCTGCCTTGGGTCATGCTTCGGAGAGATGTTGCATAACCAAACATCTCAGCCAACGGTACTGAACCTTTAATTATTCGTGTATTACCTCTAGCTTCGGTTCCTTCTATTCGTGCTCTTTTACTCGATAAATCACCGATAATATCCCCCATGAACTCTTCTGGTGTAGTTACTTCTATCTTCATAATAGGTTCTAGGAGAACTAGTTCTGCATTCTTACTTGCTTCTTTTAAAGCAAGTGAACCGGCAATTTTAAAAGCAGCTTCAGAGGAATCAACATCATGATAGCTACCATCGTATACAGCTGCTTTAATATCTACTATTGGGTAGCCTGCTAAAATCCCATTTGCCATTGCCTCACGAGCTCCTTTTTCAATTGCCGGAATAAATTCTTTCGGAATAGCACCACCAACGATCTTACTAACGAATGCTTCGCCTTCTCCTCTACCCTGCGGCTCTACACGAATAAAGCAATGCCCATATTGCCCTCTACCACCGGTTTGACGTATATATTTTCCTTCGCCAGTTGCAATTTTCTTTATAGTTTCTTTGTAAGCTACTTGAGGCTTACCGACATTTGCACCAACCCCAAACTCCCTTTTCATTCGGTCTACAATAATATCAAGATGAAGTTCTCCCATACCTGAAATGATGGCCTGCCCTGTCTCAAAATCTGTTCTCATTTTAAAAGTTGGGTCTTCCTCTGAGAGTTTTGAGAGTGCTAGGCTCATTTTTTCTTGATCGACCTTCGTTTTTGGCTCTATTGCCAAGGAGATGACCGGTTCCGGAAAATGTATTGATTCCAAAATTACTTGCCTAGACTCATCGCATAGAGTATCCCCGGTAGTAGTTTCTTTTAAACCTACGGCTGCTGCTATTTCACCAGCGGCTATTTCTGAAATCTCTTGCCTTGCATTTGCATGCATTAATAATATTCGTCCGACTCTTTCTTTAACACCTTTGGTTGAATTGTGCACATAAGATCCCGCTAACAGCTTCCCAGAATAAACTCTAAAATAGGTTAACCTACCAACAAATGGGTCTGTCATAACTTTAAATGCCAGCGCGCAAAAAGGTTCATTAGTATCTGTTTTTATCTCTATTTCTTCACCGCCTTTTGAGTTTTTACCTTTAATGTGTGGGGTTTCAAGCGGCGAGGGAAGATATTCTATTACCGCATCCAAGAGAGGTTGAACAGCCTTATTTTTAAGAGCGCTCCCAGCCATTACGGGAAATATTTTTGCTTCAATGACAGATTTGCGAAGAGTTTGTTCGAGACTTTCTGTATTAATTTCTTCTCCATTTAAATATTTCTCTAAAAGAGCTTCGTCTTGTTCAATTATTGCTTCTACCAATTTTGATCTATACTCTTCAACTTTGCTGGCCATTTCTGAGGGAATTTCGGTTTTTTGAGGTTCTTTTCCCATATCATCTGTGTAAATAGTTGCTTCTCTTGTTATTAAATCAACCACTCCCTTAAAGGAACCTTCTTGACCAATTGGTAATTGTATTGGATGGGCATTCGCACCAAGCTTGTCTTTAATTGTGGATAAGCTCATATAGAAATCACCCCCGATAGCATCTAATTTATTGATAAAACAGATTCTTGGAACCTTGTATTTATCAGCCTGACGCCATACTGTTTCCGATTGAGGTTCCACTCCCATCTTCCCATCAAATACCACCACTGCTCCATCCAAAACTCGCAAAGACCTTTCGACTTCGGCAGTAAAATCAACATGTCCAGGGGTATCTATAATATTTATGCGGTATTTTTGACCTTTAAACGGTCCTCCGTGGGTCTCCCAAAAGGTTGTAGTTGCTGCAGATGTAATGGTAATGCCACGCTCTCTTTCCTGCTCCATCCAATCCATAACTGCGGTACCCTCGTGTACCTCACCAACTTTGTAGGTTTTACCTGTATAAAATAAAACGCGTTCTGTAACAGTAGTTTTACCCGCGTCTATATGAGCGATTATTCCAATATTTCTGATTCTATCTAAAGAGATTTTTTCAATCATTTTTTGTCAATCAAAAAACACCTTTTGGTGTTGTCGGCAGTTTGCGTTAACCTAACAACAAATTAGTGAATGCTTCTAGATAGTGCAACCGAAGGGTACTATCGCAAAGCGTTTGCTACCAGCGAAAGTGAGCAAAAGCTTTTAGAGAGGGGGTGCTATTGAAACAAACGGCTTTAATAGTAATGCACCTCTCGCAAGGTTTTTGCTATAATCACTTTCGCTACCAGCGAAAGTGAGCAAAAGCCTTATTAGCTTCCGCCATTCGATGTGTATTTTCTTTTTTCTTTACAGCGCCACCTTGATTTTGGTAAGCATCAAGTAACTCTGCTGCTAATTTATCTATCATCGTGGGACATTCTGTAGTGGAGCGTGCTTTTGCCGAAGTGATCAACCAACGGATAGCTAAAGCTTCTTTTCGATCACCACGAACTTCCATTGGCACTTGGTAACTTGCCCCACCAATTCTTCTTGGTTTAACCTCCAACTTTGGAGAGATGTTTTTTAGCGCTGTTTCGAATACTACTATTGGGTCTTTATTTTGTTGAGAGATCTTACCTAAAGCTCCATAAACAATTTTTTGAGCGACGGTCTT
>MHCR01000002.1:40367-51812 GCA_001816695.1 Candidatus Woykebacteria bacterium RBG_16_39_9b | reverse complement strand
GTTAACAAACCTAGTAATCTGCCTATTTCCATAAATTGGATCTGGTTCCAGTTTTCGCTTTGGGGCTCTTTTACCTCTCATGAAACCTCTGCCTCCGCAATTTCAGCAGGAGCCTCAGTTCGTTTTGTATTTGGACTTGTCAAAATTCTTTTTGTACCATATAAACTTCTCCCCTGTTTTCTAGCTTCCGTGCCAGTTGCATCGTAATGACCTCTTACAATATGATATTTTACCCCTGGAAGGTCTTTTACTCGACCGCCTCGTACTAAAACTATTGAATGTTCTTGAAGAGTATGGCCGATTCCGGGTATATAAGCTGTGATTTCTTTTCTATTTGAAAGTCTGACTCGAGCTACTTTCCGAAGAGCCGAGTTTGGCTTTTTTGGGGTCATCGTTTTAACCACAACACAAACACCCCTTTTTTGAGGATTGAAGGTTGGTGCCATTTTTCTCGATGCCGCGTTAAACGATCCACGAAGAGCAGCCGCTTTAATTTTCTTCGACACCTTGGCTCTTCCTTTTCTAATTAATTGTTGTACCGTAGGCATAACTGCAAGATTATACGGGAAGCTAGGTTCGGTGTCAACAGCTATGAAATGTGGTTATTACCACAGTAATTTCAAATCGTTGATTTAATGAAGTCAACCTTTAGTGAAAATGCGAAAATAGGAAAAATGGTCTTCAATTTAAGATTTTTTCCAAGGAAATAATTTTTTTAAAGATTTGTACTAAAAAGCGCCTTTTTGTGGCGCGTGGATGCTAATATTTTAACATATTTGATAAGGATTTGCAAATTCTTGCCAATTTTTGACAACAATTTTTGAAATATTTAAAAAACTTGCCGATTCTAGCTCATTAATCATCGGAGTTCTTTTGCTTGGGAAGTTCTTGCTTCGTGCAACCGCTCCAGAGCAATTTCTAGAGCTGCTTCGCGCGGGGTAATTTTTTCGACTTTTGATTTTCCTAGAACAATTCCGACATTTCTTTTGATTTTTCGTTCAATCAGTTTAAACATCTGTTTTGGATTGTAACCACGGTATTCAGCGTAAGAAGAAATTACTCCTCCAGCATTAGCGACGATGTCGGGAACCACCAAAATTCCTTTTTTGAAAAGAGCAATCTCCACATCAGGTCTTACTGCTAAGTTAGCCGCTTCAATAATTAATGTTGCTTTTACTTTACTCATATTTTCATCGGTAATTACTTCGTGAAAAGCAGCCGGGATTAAAATATCGACGTCAAGAGTAGCGATATCTTCACTAGAAATTTTTTCTCTACCTGAATCGGCAACCACACTTCCCTTTTTCTTTTTGACCTCAAAGACTCTCCTAATATCCAGCCCCTTGGGGTTATACGTAGTACCGCTACTATCGGAGATGGCAACAAGCTGTGCTCCTTCTTTATTCAAAAAGCTGACGACAAAACGACCGACGTTACCAAAACCAGCAACGGCTACTTTCATCCCTTTAATATTTTTTCCTAAAAAACCTAAAGTTACCAAAGTGGCTTGAACTACACCGAAACCAGTTGAGCCAAACTCATGGGGAATTCCACACTCAACACCAGGTTTTACACACATACTAGCTGGTTTACCAGTAGCGGATTTTAGCGCCCCATTGGCTTTAACAAACTCTGCCATCTCTTTCTCACCGGTATTTACGTCAGGACCTGATATGTATAGCTTGGGACAAAGTTCTTTGATTGATTCGGAAAAAGCACGGACCAATTTAAGTTTTTCATCGGTATTAATTTTTTTACCGTTTGCCACTATTCCAGACTTACCACCACCAAAAGGAAGCTCTGCTAAAGCATTTTTGTATGTCATAGTTCTTGCCAAGCGAAAGGTCTCTTCTAGGGATACCGTTGGAGTTATCCGTAAACCGCCTTTTGCTAATCCCAACCAAGTATTATCGATTACTAAAAACCCCCTCATTCCGGTGTTTGAATCGTAAACCTCAATTAATTTTTCTGGTCCTAAATGATCGTGTTTAACCATAGAAAACATGATTTATCTTATTCCCAACCAAATAAATACGCAAGTAATATAGTTCACAATCGATATTGACAACATTAATGAAGCTTCAGTACAATTGACCTGTTATTAACAACTTAGATCTCGCTTGATTCCTTCCTTTTAGGTTTCCTCTTAAAAGACAAGGGAATAAGTAAGGTTAAATTCGCTCCAGTGAAAGTCTGGGGAGAAAGGATAAACGAGTGGCAAAAAAACTTTTTGTTGGCAATCTACCATTTTCCGCGACTAGCGAAGATTTAAGCCAACTTTTTGCTCAAGCAGGTACAGTTGAATCTGCCAATGTTATTACAGATCGAATGAGTGGTAGATCACGTGGTTTTGGGTTTGTGGAAATGAGTTCGGACGACGAAGCAACAAAAGCCGTTGAACAATTAAATGGTCACGAATTAGATGGCCGTAAGATTGTTGTTAACGAAGCTCGTCCTCGCGAAGAAGCTCCTCCAAGGGAGTAGCGGACACGGTTTTTGTAGTAAAATAATATTGTGCTACCAAAACTTGCCCCCTCAATGTTAGGGATAATATTTTGGTCAGGGCTTTATATCACAGATTCTGTGAGTTATTTTTGTACTGCTACAAACAGACCCTATTTAGATCCTAATAGCCAAGGTTTAACTGGTTGCCCTTTCACAATGCCTAACCACTTATATTTGATAGCTGCCTTTCTAGTAATCTCTTCTCCGTTTTTAATAATAGCTCTGTTTATCAAGAAGAAATTTCTTACTCACGAGGTGGGGGACGATCTGGAACAGTATCAACCACAGTGACTATATAGACATCTATGCCACAATATAGATCTGTTTATCCAAGGCTACAAATCATATAAGCTGTATAGAGGAACTTGTGAATCAAATGATTTCAAATACGTAGAGGAATTTAAAAAGTTTGCTTCAACGAACTAACTGGTTAATTTATTTACTGCTCGCGTTTTTGATTTTGCTTCTTTGATCTCCATGTCTTCCGCAGAAACTACAACACCAGTTTCTGTTTTCTTTCTTTCCTTACCATCAAGCTGTGCTCTCCATCCTGTTGGTATCAGTCTGCCAATTATCACATTCTCCTTTAATCCTCTTAAATAATCGACTTTACCAGAGGTAGCAGCGTCAGTTAAAACAGAGGTTGTTTCTTGGAAACTAGCTGCAGATAAAACAGATTCGGTGTAAAGTGCCGCTCTTGTAATACCTAAAATAACAACTTGAGCAGTAGAGGGCTCTCCACCTTCTGCTAAGATTTTCGCGTTTTCTTCTGCAAACCGGCTTTTATCAATTAATTCTCCCGGTAAGAGTGACGTATCACCAGAGGTTTGAATTCTTACCTTTTCACTCATTTTTCTAACAATTACTTCAAAATGTTTATCATTGATCGGGGCACCTTGAGATTCATAAACTTTCTGCAATTCTGAAATTATATATTGCTGCACTATTTTGATACCTCGTGTTTCTAATAGTAATTTTAAATCTAAATGCCCACTTGTAAGAGGCTCTCCAGCTGAAACTTGATCACCATCTTTTATTCTTATTTCCGCCGTAACTGGGATTACATACTCCTTTTCCGTTTTACCACTTTTATCTCTCATTGCTACCCTGATCTTTCGCATTCCGTCTGATTCAATTATAGATATTCTGCCCGGTACTTCGGTTATGACAGCTGGTGTCTTCGGCGTTCTAGATTCGAAGATTTCCTCGACACGAGGTAAACCTTGTGTAATATCCAATCCGATTATCCCTCCCAAATGGAAAGTTCTCATAGTAAGCTGAGTTCCCGGCTCGCCAATTGATTGAGCAGCGATAACCCCAACAGCTGTTCCCGCAGAAGCAATTCTTTTGGTTGATAAGTCCCAACCGTAACAAACTGAACAAACCCCATACCTAGTTTCACAAGTTAGAGGGGACCGTACATAAATCTGAGTAGTATCGCTTTTTTCGATTTCCTTAGACAATTCTTCTGTGATCTCCTCTCCCCGCTTAACTATATCTCTTCTATTTTTCCCTTTAATGTTAGCGGCGGCTACTCTGCCAACAACCCTCGAAGAAAGTGGGGTCGAACGATCACCGAGTTCTGATATTATTACACCCTCTTTGGTACCACAATCTTCTTCACGGATTAAAACATCATGGGCGACATCAACTAACCTTCGGGTTAAATAACCAGCATCAGCAGTCTTAAGTGCTTTATCCACCAATCCTTTTCTTGCTCCACGAGTAGAGGTAAAATATTCATAAACATCTAATCCCTCTCGGAAATTACTTTTAGATGGTAGCTCAACAATCTTACCTAAAGGATCTGCCATCAACCCTCGCATCCCTGCTAGCTGTTTGATCTGATCCCTACTCCCCCGAGCCCCGGATTCTTGCATCAATCTTAACGGGTTATCCAACGACATATTTTGCCAAGTGAGTTCATCTATTTTTGTGGTGAGATCCGACCAAATCTCTTCAGACAATCTTATTTTTTCACCTTCTGTAATCAAACCTTTCTGAAAATTCTCGTCTATTTTTTCAACCTTTACTTCTGCTTCAGCAACTAATTTTCCTTTCTCCTGATAAATTTCGCAATCGCTAACTGACATAGTCAAACCCGATTTCGTAGCGAATAGGAATCCTAAATCTTTGAACGAGTCAATCAACTCGACAGACTTTTCCTCTCCCAAAACAGACTGACTACTAATTAACAAACTCTTGATATCACTACCTCTGATGGCTTTATTGACAAAACGGAGTTCTTCTGGAAGAACCGAATTAAACAACACTCGGCCTACTGTCGTTTCAATAAGATCGTTTTTATAAAAAAGCTTAATTTTATCTTTAATATCAAGTGCGTTGGATTGAAATGCTAGTATAATTTCATCAAAAGTATAAACTCCTTTTGCAGGTTCATCATTAGCCGCACGCGTCAGAAAGTAACAACCCAAAAACACATCTTGCCGAGGTGTCATTATCGGTTCGCCATCAGCCGGTTTTAATAAGTTTTTTGTCGACATCATCAAATTTTTAGCTTCATCTATTGCGGCCTGGGATAACGGTACATGGATTGCCATCTGATCTCCATCAAAATCAGCCCCAAAGCCTGCGCAAACTGATGGATGAACACCAATAGCATTTCCCTCAGTCAAAATTGGGTAAAATGCTTGAAAACCAAGACGATGCAATGTAGGAGCTCTGTTAAGAAAAACTGGGTGATTTTTTGTAATAGATTCTAAAATATCCCAGACTTCTTCTCCCTTTCTTTCAAATACATGCTTTGCACTTTTAACGTTAGGCGCATATCCTTGGAATATTAGTTCCCTTAAAACGTAAGGCTTAAAAAGCTCCAACGCCATTTCTTTTGGAACTCTGCACTCATTAAGCCGTATATCTGGCGCTACAATAATTACAGACCGACCAGAATAATCTACTCTTTTTCCAAGAAGATTTTGTCTGAATCTTCCTTGTTTACCCTTCAACATATCTGAAAGGCTTCTTAATACCTGAGCCGTACGAGAAGAAGGTCTCTGACTTGAATCTATCAATGCATCTACAGCCTCTTGAAGCATTCTTTTTTCATTCCTCAAAATAATTTCTGGAGCACCTAAATCCGTAAGTCTTTTTAGCCTGTTGTTTCGATTAATCACCCTTCTGTATAAATCATTCAAATCGCTTGTAGCGAACCTTCCTCCGGAAAGTTGAACCATAGGGCGCAAATCCGGAGGAATTACTGGTAAAACCTTCAAAATCATCCAGGTTGGGTCAATACTTGCTTGCCGAAAACCTTCAACAACCCTTAACCGTTTTGTGGCTTTAACTTGTTTCTGTCCAGTTGAAGTTTGTACTTCTTTTCTTAATTCTGCTGCTAGTTTTGCCAAATCTAGGTTCTTAAGGGCCTCTTCTAAACTCTCCGCTCCCATACCCACCTTTATAAAATCTGCAGCGTTTAAATCAATAAGCCGTTGGTATTCGTCTTCTGAAATTAAACCAAAAGGCTTTATTTGTTTAATTCTATCCTGCATAGATTTATATAATTCATTATTTCGAGCTATTTCATTTGATTCTTCTTCTTTTAAGGAATTGAACCTTGCTTTTGCCTTCAGGTTTAATTCTTCAACTATTAATTCTCTTTGCTCCTTGTTTTTAACATCTATTTTGCTAACATCATTTTTTATATTCTTTTCTAATTCTTTCTTCTGCTTATCATACAATTTCTTTATGTTCTCTTGGTTTTTTTTCATTGCCTCTGCGATGTTATTAAGCGCTTTTTTACACTTATCGTCATCCACAGCAACAATTAAATATTCCGCAAAATAAATAATAGCATCCAAACTTCTTGGAGTTATATCAAGAAGTTGTGATAGTTTTGATGGTGTCCCTTTAAAGAACCAAACATGGGCAACCGGAGCAGCGAGTTTTATATGACCCATCCTTTCACGCCTAACCTTTGACTGAGTTACTTCAACTCCACATTTATCACAAATTACACCGCGGTACCGTATTCTTTTGTATTTACCGCAATAACACTCCCAATCTTTGGTTGGACCGAAGATTTCCTCCGCGAAAAGACCACCTTTTTCTGGTTTAAGTGTTCTATAGTTTATTGTCTCTGGTTTAAAAACTTCTCCATGAGACCAATTTAATATATCGTCTTGATTGGCTAGTATTATTCTTAATGCTTCAAAATCTTTTATTTCGTACATTACTCTTCCTTTTCAACTAATTTCTCTATTTCAAACGAGCCCTTATCAGAGATCAATTCACCTCTAATACCCACTTCTTCTTCACCGGATGCCTTAGATAATTCGTCAGCTTCCTTTCTAACTTCTTGTTCTTTCTCAGCCTCCTCTTCAGATTCCTCATTTTCTTTTTCTATCTCTGCTCCAAGAAGCTCTACTTTAAGAGATAGTCCGTTGAGCTCTTTAACCAAAACTTTGAAAGACTCCGGTACAGTAGATTCAGGAATATCCGTACCTTTTACGATTGCCTCGAATGCTTTTGCTCGACCTATTACGTCGTCACTTTTAATAGTTAGCATTTCCTGTAGTGTGTGTGCTGCACTATATGCTTCTAGAGCCCAGACTTCCATTTCTCCTAATCGTTGTCCTCCCATTTGAGCCTTTCCACCAAGGGGTTGTTGAGTCACCAGCGAATAAGGTCCCGTACTTCTGGCATGCACTTTCTCATCAACCATATGAACAAGTTTCATAATATAACCAACCCCAACAGTAATCGGATCGGCATAAGTTTCACCTGTTTTACCGTTATAAAGAATTGCCTTTCCAGTCACAGGTAAATTTGCTTTTTTCAATTCTTCAACTAATTGTTTTTCTTCAAAGCCTCCGAAGGCGGGAACAGCTACTTTATAGCCAAGTTTTTCTGCGACTATTCCTAAATGTGCTTCAAGAAGTTGACCCAGGTTCATCCTGGATATAACAGAAAGTGGGGAAATAATTATATCAACTGCTGTACCATCCTCTAAATGTGGCATATCTTCAGCTGGCACAACTTTTGATATTATTCCTTTATTACCGTGGCGACCAGCTAACTTATCGCCCACAGTCACTTTTCTGGTTTGAGCAACTTTAACCTTGATCAATCGTTGCACACCTGGTTCCAATTCATCTCCATCTTCTTTAGTTAGGATTTGAATATCTACAACCGTCCCTCGCTCACCATGTGGAAGCCTTAACGAGGTATCCCTAACTTCCCGAGCTTTTTCTCCAAATATCGCTCTTAAAAGTCTTTCTTCGGCGGTAAGCTCTGTTTCTCCTTTTGGTGTAATCTTACCTACTAAAATATCATTAGGACCTACTTCTGCTCCGATATAAACAATTCCATTTTCGTCAAGATTTGCCAGTGCTTCTTCGCCAACATTTGGAATATCTCTAGTTGTTTCTTCGGGACCAAGTTTAGTTTCAGTCACAGAGCACTCATACTCTTCTATATGAATGGAGGTTAATACGTCTTCTCGAACCAAACGTTCCGAAATAACTATAGCGTCTTCATAACCGAAACCCTCCCAACTCATATAGGCAACAATTAAATTTTGTCCCAAGGCAATTTCGCCTTGATCGGTTACCGGGCCATCTGCGACTATTTGATCGCGTTTAACCTTCTCACCTACAGATACTAGAGGTTTTTGACTATAGGCAGTATTTTGGTTTGATTTCGCAAATTTTACTACAGGAATTTCATATTCCTCCTTATCGTTACCTTTTATAATTATTTCTCGGGCATCAACAAAGATAACTCTTCCATCAACCGGACTTTTTATGATTCTGCCAATACTTTCAGAAATAGAACCTTCCATACCAGTACCAACTATAGGAGTGGTTGGTTTTACTAATGGCACGGCCTGACCTTGCATATTAGCACCCATCAGGGCTCTGTTAGCATCGTCATGTGCTAGGAATGGAATTAAAGATGCGCTGGCTCCCACCATTTGCCATGGCACAACATCTACCAAATCGATTAGATTGGACGGGCCATATGTAAATTTACCTTGATAACGCAATGGAACTCTTTTATCGAAAATAAAACCACTACTATCGATAGTTACATTAGAATTGGTTATATAAAATTTTTCCTCGTCATCAGCCATTAGCCAAACAATTTCATTTGTTACCTTTGGTCTTTTATTACTATTCTTTTTTACTCTACGGTATGGGGTTTCTAAAAACCCATACTCATTAATTCTAGATGCGAGTGCTAGATGGGTGATTAAACCTATATTTGGTCCTTCAGGAGACTTTATTGGATCAATTCTTCCATATTGCGAGTTATTTATATCATGAACTGAGAAACTAGCTCTTTCACGGGTTAAACCACCTGGTCCCATAACAGATAAACGTCTTAAGTGCTCGAGTTCGGATAGTGAATTTATTTGATCCATAAATTGAGAAAGTTGACTACCGGCGAAAAATTCATTCAATCTAGCTACTATAGGTCTCGCGTTAATCATCGTCGCCGGTGTAACTTGTGTTTGATCAGCCGACATACTCATCCTCTCCTTTACAACCCGCTCCATTTGTAGCAAACCGATTCTAAGTGTATTTTGGACAAGCTCTCCAACAGCTCTGACTCGACGATTTGCTAAATGATCAATATCATCAGGTGCGCCTTCTCCATTGTTTAACGTGATTAAGAGTTTTATAGCAGCGACAATATCTTCAGGGCTTAGTATCCAATGATCTTGGTCGTTCGGAATCGAAAGAGATAGTCGCTTATTAAGCTTGTATCTCCCAACTTTCCCCAACGAATAACGTCGTGAATTAAAAAATAGGTTTTCTAACAAAGTTTTTGCGTTATCTAATGTCGCTGGATCGCCTGGCCTCATTTTCCGATAGATTTCCAAATAAGCGCTCTCGGCATCATCAGAGGGGTCTTTTTCTAATGTAGTTTCTATAAATCTATTTTCCTGACCAACATCAACTTCGGAAAAAATTTCTTTTATTCTCTCATTAGTAGTTATACCCACTGCTCGTAGTAAAGTAGTAGCTGGAATCCTACGCCTTCTATCAATACGGACAGTTAAAACGTTATTCTTTGCAGTCTCGAACTCTAACCAACTTCCTCTGGTCGGCCTTAATTCAGCTCTAAAAAGATTCCTTCCTGTTGTGGGGTCTAAATCAGCTGTATAGAATATTCCAGGGCTTCGAGTCAGCTGACTCACAACTACTCTCTCAACGCCGTTGATTATAAAAGTTCCAGAATCAGTCATTAATGGTAGATCACCTAAAAATACTTCTTGTTCCAAGCTCTCTCCAGTCTCTTTATTCACAAGCCTAGCTTTCACTTTGAGTGGAGCAGAAAAGGTACCACCTTTATTTATGGCGGTTTTAGGGTCATATTTAGATTTTCCTAACGAATGACTAAGAAGTTCTAGGGAGAAGATTTTACCAGTAAAATCTTCAATTGGGCTTACTTCTTGTAGAAGTTCTCTAACACCATAATCAAGTAGCCATTGGTAAGAACTAGTTTGTGGTTCTATTAAATTAGGAATTGGGTAATTAACACCTGCAGCTCCAAATATCTTTCTTTTCTTTTGAATCATTAAAGAAATGCCCCGAGAATTAGTTCAAATAGGCAGGTTCATAAATAAAATAACAAAAAAGGAAACGTACAACGTACGCGCCTTTAGCTATTAAGCTAACCGCATTTTAGCTTAAAGGTTTTTCTTTGTCAAGAGTTTAGCGTAGATATTTGTTAATATTTTCGTTATGCCCTTCTAAACTCACTGCGTAATGAGCTTTTCCGTTTTTATCGTGGAGGTAATAATAATACGGGGACTTCTCAGGATTAATTGCAGCTTTTATCGACTCCAACCCAGGGTTGGATATAGGCCCTGGTGGTAGCCCTTTATTTTTTCTTGTGTTGTAAGGGCTACCAATCTCTAAATCTTGTTCTGTTAAACTTTTTTTCCACCAACTATTTTCTTCTGGCTGAAATCCTAACGCATATTGGATCGTCGCGTCCGCTTGTAAGGGCATACCTTCACTGAATCTTTTGATTAGAATTCCAGCGATTATATCTCGTTCTGCTTCGTCTTTCGCCTCTCTTTCAACTATTGACGCCAAAATAACGATACTTTCAGTGGAGAGGTCCTTATTTTTTGTATC
Source organism: Candidatus Woykebacteria bacterium RBG_16_39_9b (assembly GCA_001816695.1). Taxonomy (GTDB): domain Bacteria; phylum Patescibacteriota; class Microgenomatia; order Woykebacterales; family RBG-16-39-9b; genus RBG-16-39-9b. The sequence continues at coordinate 41,199 of MHCR01000002.1, read as the reverse complement.
TTCTTTCAGTTCTGGGGTAACTTTTTTGTTAAAGTTTTCACGCATTTGTTCCACAATATCTGCTGCACTAGACTCTTTTGGTATTAAATAAGTGTCCGGAAACATATACCCTTCTTTTGCAAGTAGTAGGAATTCGTTTTTATTTATTCCTAATTCTTTACGTAACTTTTCGGCAATTTCATCAATCCTCAAACCCTCTATAATTGTTATCCGCTGATCTAGTCTCCCCTTTAATAAAATTTGGGCAACTTCGTCAGCTTTTTGGTGGGATGACAAAACAAATTCTCCGGCCTGAAGCTTGCCGTCCAGACCAGTCAATCTTAAGTATATTCTAAAAGCTACTGCACTTCTGATAATACCTTGTTCTTCCAGTCTCTTAAGTATTGAATCGGTTTTTTCCCCAGAGGATACTATAAAAGTTTTTTCTGAAACTTCAGAGGAAACTGCCTGCAAAGCATTTTGATACCAAAAATAGCCTCCAAATATTCCAGATAGAGCTACAATAAGAAAAATCGCAATAATTAACAAATACTTCGTTCTACTTGTCTTGGAGACCCATTTATAATCCAATTCTTTCTCTAACCCTCCTTATTTTGTAAATATTCCGTTAGTAAAATAGATGCTGCTACAGAATCTTCAGGCACTTTTTTTATTTTCAATTTTGCCAGGTTTGCGACCGCAATTTGCGAGGTCATTGTTTCATCAATAAATTCTATTGGTACATTTATTGTTTTCGAAAGTCTCTGACCAAACACTTCTGCTTCAATATTGTCAGGATAAGGAACACCAAAAATTATAATTTCAACTTTATTTTTTTCACAAATAGAAGTTA
>MHCR01000002.1:35800-40339 GCA_001816695.1 Candidatus Woykebacteria bacterium RBG_16_39_9b | reverse complement strand
TACTTTTAACACGGGTAGTGGTCTTGCTAATAACCCAGAACTAATTGCTAAACCAATTTTAGATCTTCCATAATCAATTGCAAGGATACTCATTGCCCTTTAACGACTGTTTTTACTTCTATGCGAGCTGGGTTTGGGGGAAGAATGCCAAAAATTTTAAAGAACCCCGGTCTGACTGATATTTCTGAACCGCTAACATTACCTAGGTTCTCTAAGTAAAACTTTCCAGTTCCGAATCTTCGGCGAGCTAAATCGTGTTTTACCTTTTCAAGATCAAGTTTGGGCTTCAAAACGCTTTTTATCTTTCCTAGAATTTTCAATGAATCTGGAGACTGTTTTTCTAGTACCTCAGACTCAATTTCAATATCTTCTTCACTAATAACAAATCCTTCTGGAATAGATGGCTCCAAAACTTTTTTCATAACCTCCTTTATGTCGTTGGCTTCAAATATCTTAGCAGTTGTTTTAACCTCTAGGCTCAATGAAAATTCCTTTGTTTCTTCACCAACAGCTTTATCGAAGGTTTGCTTAATCACTTCTGTTTCTACACCTCCTTCGGGTATATTAATATCGCCCAATTTTGCTTTTAGTTCTTCTTCGCTTTCATTCTTTAGTTTTTCTGTTAAAGATTCTAAGAGTTTCTTCTGATCGTCCTCGGAAACTACTATCGCTTCATGACTATTACCGCCACTGAAGTCGACATCATTCACAGATTCAAGAAATTCTCGATTATAATCCCCCACCTTTAATTTAGTCCCAGCGGTTACATTTCCTTTTTCGCCAATCTTTACAGCAGTAACATTAGCTCCTTTTTCTCCAACAATTATTTTTAAGTCGGCTGATTTTGTAGCAACAGGTATAAACACATCACTATCAAGTGCAAACTGTAATCCTGCGGCTGACCCTTCTACAACTGTAAGCTTTGTGCCTTTTTTGACATTAGCATTCAAACTGAGGCTAAAGTTTACAATTCTAACTCGTCCTTTTGCCGGGTCTCCAACAGTTTTTTTACCGGTCGCTTTCGCATTTTCTAAACCTGTTTTAGTTATACTTTCAGTTTTTAAGGGTATAACATTTCCTTCAGCATCTATCTCGCTGACTTGGGCGGAAGCAATAATCACCGCGTCTGTTTCAATCGGTTTATTTTCTACTAAAATATTAACCGTGGCGGAGGGTATAAACCACAATAATATAGCCGGAAAAATAATAAACGTTAAAACAATAGCTGCTGACCAAACAAAAAGTGGAACCTTTAAAAATCTTTTAGCGGCTATTTTTTTAGCTTTTGCCAAAAAACCAACTTTTTTAACGATTGTGGAAATAGGCTGATGAGATATATTTTTAATAACCTGTTCTGCTACATCTTTTCCTTCAACAAAATCTTCCTGTGTTGTTTTTTCTTCAAGCTCATCTGCGGCACTCGGTGTAGTATCCGGTATAGATATCGTTATACTTTTACCAAATTGTACTGAGGCTTGCTCAATTATTTTTTTATTGTATGGTTTTTTTAAAACAACTGCATCGGATGGTAGCTTTATAAGTAATTGGTCTTCCGCCTCTTCTTTAATATTTTGTAATATCTGCTCTAGTGAGACATCTGTTTCAAACTCTATTTGCTTCATCAGACTCCTCTCGTGCTAGTGCAAAAAGACTAGCATCTGATTGATTAACACCGTGCGGTAAAGGTAGATTATTTATAGTTGGGATTTGACCAAACCCAAACTTCTCCCGCCACGGAAATTCTGAGAAAAATTCCTTTATCTCTTCTAGTGGTGACTCTTCTCCTTCAGAATAAAGCCAAATAGGTGAGCCTTCTGAAAATCTTCCTTCTTTCAACAAGATTTCTTGTGCTATTTTCCAAAACTCAATTTTTCTTAAACCCAGATCTAAATTATACACTTCATTTATATGACCCTCCGTCAAAAAGGTTTCTTCGCTAGAATCTTCCGCCAAACGTATAATCAATCCATCGGACACGTTCTTATCAGATTTTGTTATTAGTTGGAAAACCGCAAAAGACGTTGGTAAGATTTTATTTATTTTTAGATCCATCTGATTTGCAATTTGATTTACAGCGGAAAGTTCTGTCTCATCTTGAAAAGCGACAAAACATGAGATCTCAGCATCTGAACCTTTCAGGTTAACTGGATTAGTAACCTTCACACCATCTATTTTCGCACTTGAGATCGCAGTGAAAAAAAGTTTCTTATTTTTTTCTTCCAAGCCGGTGGAGACCTGGTCTAAAACACCTTCTAACTCCTTTTTGTGAATGGGTTCGTCTTCCTTTGGTCTTTTATATTTTGCTAATGTTGTAATAGTCTTTAAACCTTGCCCCGAAATACCTACTATCGTATCTTTGGGTATCTCTTCCACAATAGATGAAAGAGCATCCATCGCCTCCAAGCTTGCATCTAACAATCCTTGGTAATTTGTAAAACTTTTTCTACCAATTCCAATTCTTTCTAAGCTGGTATCTTTTTTGTATACAGCAAGGCTTACTTTTTCTAACCCGATTTCTAGTGTAAGAAATCTGTTCTCTTTGGTTTTTTTAGAAGAAAAAAATTTTGGCAGTGCCATTTGATTCACTAAGATTATAAACTCATAAAGCTACTTTATTCAACGGTGGCTCTAATTCTCCTCTGCCCGGAACCTAATGCTTCTTCCTTTAGAATTTTAAATTTTTTTAACTCTCCAGTATGACCAACGTGCGGTCCGCCGCAATATTCCACCGAGTAATTACCAATTTGGTATATACTCACCTTGTCACCATATTTTTCCCTGAATAAACCAATGGCACTAATTTTTTCTGCTTCTTCTTGTGTCATAAACTCCTTCTTAACCGGAAGGTCCTCTTCTATTTTTAAATTAACTATATCCTCCACCTTTTTCAGTTGTTCTTCCGTCAGTTTTTCCCCGTATGAGAAATCAAAGCGAATTCGCTCCGGGGTGATATTGCTACCGGTTTGGTTAACATGGCTTCCCAATACATCACGAAGCGCTTGATGAAGCAAATGAGTAGCGGTATGCCCACGGATTACGATTTCTGAATGATCGGCCAAACCTCCAGCAAATCTCTGCTCAGCGCCAGCCCGAGATATTTCTTGATGGTTACTAAACTCTCTTTCGAAACCCTTTTCATCAACAGTAAAACCATCCTCTCTAGCGAAATCTTTAACTATATCAATTGTTAAACCATGGGTGGCGTGAAGATAAAATGCGTCCTCCGCTGAAATAATTTTGTCACTTTTGGTTTTAATTTTTTCAAATTCTTTCATTCCTTGCTCTAATGTCCTGTGAAATCTAGCAACTTCCCTTGCGATTTCCAATGAGATTTCATTTTTCTTATCTTCTATTTCCGGATATTCTTCCTTGTAGATATTTAGATAAGCTCCTAGAATCAAGTCATAAGGAGGATCACTAATATCCAAAGAATAGGCTGCCTTTGATTCAGATCTTCTAATTAAACGACGAAGAACATACCCTTGATCTTTATTTGATGGTTTTACACCTTCTGACAAAATAAATATTGCTGCTTTCATATGATCCGCGATTATCCTAGCGTCCCTCTGATTGAAATTTTTTGATTTTTCTTTAAGCAGCTCCATAACTTCCTTGAAAAGCTCCGTGTCATAAACATTGTCTTTTCCTTCGAGAATCGCTAAGGTGCGCTCAACCCCCATACCTGTATCAACATTTTTTTGTTTTAGTGGTTCGTATTTTCCACCAGCGGTTTTGTTGAATTCCATAAAGACATCGTTCCAGATTTCCGCATATTTCCCGCAAGTCTCTCCGGGACGGCAATTCTCACCGTGTTTTGAGGTACCAGTATCGTAAAACATCTCCGTGTCTGGTCCGCACGGCCCGGTCTGCCCAACCGGACCCCACCAATTATCATTTTTACCAAGTTTATAGATTTTGTTTTCAGGAATACCAAGACTTTTCCAGATTTCGATTGCTTCTTTATCTTCCCCGACACCTGGAATCTCTTTATCACCGCCAAAAACGGTGACGTAAATCTTTTTTGGATCTAACTCCAACTCACGGGTTAAAAATTCAAACGACCATCCTATCGCCTCTTTTTTCCAATAATTTCCAAACGACCAATTGCCTAGCATTTCAAAAAAAGTATTGTGCCAAGCATCACCAACATCATCGATGTCATCTGTCCTCATACTTTTTTGAACATTTACCAATCTTTTTCCAGCTGGGTGAGTCTCTCCTAATAAAAATGGTATGAGGGGGTGCATTCCAGCTGTTGTGAATAAAACTGTTGGATCGTGTTCTGGTATTAATGAAGCAGAGGGAACAATTACGTGATCTTTTTTCTTAAAAAACTCAAGATATTTTGTGCGAAGCTCTTTAGCCGTCATAGGTTTCAATTATAGTTAGAGGCATCTTTTTTTTCAATTAAATTAACGGCCATAAAATATTACACCTTATACTTTAGAGGTCTCTTACTGGCTAAGAACTGATTCCTTTGGTTTTTGTGCAAGCAGAGACTTGAAGGATTTTATTCAGTAATATTTATTTTATCTGGGT
>MHCR01000002.1:10352-35700 GCA_001816695.1 Candidatus Woykebacteria bacterium RBG_16_39_9b | reverse complement strand
ACGAAGTCGACCAAACTTACCTTTGAAATGTTCCTTTAATATCGCCGCCTTGTTTTTTATTATTGCTTCATACAGTGTTATTCCTCTCAAACCAGCAAAAAATATCGAACCTTTGTAAAAGGCTGATCCAGAAGGTGCCCAAGTTATGTTTGACCCAGAGTTTACTATGGGAGTTTCCATCCCTAACGTCTGCTCGCTACCTTGGATAATCGGCCAGCCATAATTTTTTCCTTTCTCAATTAAATTGAGTTCGTCTAATCCGCTTTTTAAACCTGAGCGACCGTGCTCAGTCTCCCAAAGTCTGTTTTTGTCATCCCAAGCCAATCCTTGAGGATTACGGTGTCCGTATGAATAAACCGCATTACTGAAAGGATTATCCTTTGGAATAGAACCATCGTCTTTCAATCGTAATATTTTTCCGGCTAAAGAACTTTTATCTTGGGCAAACGATTCATTTTGAGCATCGCCAGTAGTTATGTACAAAAATCCATCTGGACCAAACTTTATTCTACCGCCGTTGTGGAAAAGATTCCCTGGAATATTTTCAATTATTATCTTGCGATCAGAAAAACTCTTTCTTTTAAAAGCATATTTAACTACCCTATTTAAAATCTTTCCCTTTTCTTTGTAAGTATAGTAAAAATAAACCAGATTATTTTTTTCAAAATCTGGGTGTACTGTCACCCCAAGTAAACCTCCTTCACCGGAGTGGTAAGAATCACCTAACTCTAATAACGGCTTTGAATCAAGAACGCCGTTTTGATCTATAAAACGAATTCTCCCAAGGCGTTCAGTAACAATAATTGATTTGTCTGGTAAAAAGGTTATGCTCCAAGGTATTTCAAGTTTGGTGGCAATAGTAGTGATGGCTGGTAACTCAGTCTTTGTTTTAGCGGAAGGTGTTGTTATAGGTGTTGCTTCTGGTAAATTCTGCAATCGTTTTGATTGAGTTTCAAGCTGGTTAAAAACTGCAACGGCAATTGCTGCTAAAATTGCTACCGCTATAATTATGAAAAACGCCTTTTTGTACCGGACAAACATAGAAAATGATTATACAACAGCTTACTGTTATTATTAAGGTGAGATACTTGATTCTGAAGATAGCTAATTTATTTTCTTAAAGAAGCGTTTTCTGAGTGAGGGTTTTTTTTCTTTCTCTAATTCATCTTCGTCAAGCTCATCTTCAATAAATTCCTTACCTAAAGCGGCGTCGATCTTGCGCTTTAAATTCTCAGACATATCATCGCCTTGTTTTTGTAATTTATCTTTTAATTTCTTCCCGGTCTCTGTTCTCATAAACCAAACGGCACCAATGCCAAGCAACAAACCAAAGAACAGACCTTTATAAAAATGGCTTTCATTTGTTTCATGATTGTTATTATTGCTCACCATTTTTCTCCGCCACCGTTTTCTCTTTTTTAGTAAATTCTCGGATAATAGTTAATAAATCTTTCGCAACAGAAAACACACCTGATATCGTTGTTGCTGGCCGAACTAGCTTGCTATCAATGATCTCTGTTATAGAATCAACTCTATCAAGAATTCTATTTGCTCGCTGCAAACTTTGTCTTGCTTCATGCAACACTAAAATTACATAAATGCCTACAGCAAGCAAAATCAAAGCGATCAAAACTACTATAATGATCAGGAAGGTTGTTGTATCCATAAACAGAGCCTACTAGGCAAAGGGCTTGCCCGGCGGGGGCAGCTCTTTCAACGCTAGGGGGCTTAATATAACATACGGGTAATAAGCGGTCAAGGGAGTCAAATTATAACGTATTGGCTCTTTTTAACGAGTATATTCTTTTTGAACTTTTTCACCTTCTCCACCTAAAAGTTCCTCTTTTGAATCGGTCAAAACCCTAGTTGAGCCTCCATTACTTGTAGTAATTTTAATTTTCTTTGTTCCTTCAAATTTTCTACTAACTCCAGCGAGTAACACACCTTCAAAACTCCTGTTCCCATCAATCTCAACTCTAAGATTTGCCGATCCTGGACCAATTTTTACTAAAATCTCAAGTTTATTAGCTTTTTCAGCTGAAGCTGTGGCTTCCCCATCACCAAATTCTGTACTAGTCTCAACCATTACTGTTCGGTTTTTTGTAGTAATTTTCCCAAATCGATTAGCAGAACTAATAGTTATTACGTTGGCTCCGGGATTTAGATTTACAGCCACAGAAAATGTCCCACCTGGAGAAAGCTCAATATCCTGACCATTTATTTTTAGTATTGCATCTGGCCAGGTACGACCAACAACGTTAACCTCTGAGGTTGTCACCTTTATATTATCTTTTGGTTCTTCTATCTCAAGCAAGGGTGCTGCTGTTAATGATCTGTACTGTGTAAAAAGATACGCAGAAACGCCAACAACTAAAATCGCTATTACCAAGCCTACAACTATTTGAGGGGTGAGTCTAAATATTGGTTTTTTTAGTTGTTGAGGATGAGTCTTTGAAGAAGATTTTCTTTCATCAAATTCTCGTCTATAAAATGCCACTAGTGAGTTAACATTCAAACCTAAATAACTACCGTAATTTTTAATTAAACCTTTGACAAAGGGGTTCGAAGGGAGAGATTTCCAATTACCATTCTCCAAATCTTCAAGCGTCTTTTTGCGAATCTTTGTGTTTCGTTCGATATCTTCTAAACTAAGATTCTTTTTGGCTCTTTCTTCTTTTAATATCTGCCCGACTGTTTTCATACCGACAAGTGGTATGGAATAATATACGGGAACGGTCTAGTGTTAGCAAGAGGAATCAATTTTCTTCCTCAGCGCCACCTAAAACGCGGGCAGGATCCTTTACTAATACATCTCGTGCTTTTGAACCATCTTGTACACCAACAACACCGGCAGTTTCTAATTCATCAAGAAGACGAGCGGCTCTGGCATAACCTACTCTCAGTCTTCTCTGCAGTAAAGACGCGCTGGCCCTGTCGTACTGGCAGACAACCCTAACAGCTTCATCAAATAGCTCATCTTGGTTTTCAGTTTTTCCAGATACTCTGCCAACCGGCATGCTAATAACCTCTTCTGTGTACTGTGGTTCAACCCCACTTTTTGTTAAAAAGTCGATTAATTTTTTTATTTCAGGTTCTGAGACGAACACCCCTTGTATCCGTTGTGGTTTAGAGGCATCCGGTGGAACATAAAGCATATCACCTCTACCAAGTAGCTTTTCCGCTCCTGGTTGATCTATTATTACTTGTGAATCAACTCTACTCGTAACATTAAACGCTAGTCGGCAAGGAACGTTTGCTTTTATTAATCCAGTTATTACATCTACGCTTGGTCTTTGTGTCGCCAATATCATGTGAATCCCAGTAGCTCTGGACATTTGAGCTAATTTTGTTACAGCATCTTCCACCTCAACTGGAGCAAAATGCATTAGATGAGCAAACTCATCAATAATAATTACTATATACGGCATAGTTTGAAAGCCAGCCGCTTCATTGTACAAGTTAATATTTCTTACCCCAACTTCTTTAAAAAGTTTATATCTCCTATCCATCTCAGAAATAGCCCATTTCAGCGCGGAAAGAACTTTTTCGGGTTCGGTGATAACCGGGGTGAGAAGGTGTGGGATCCCAGCCCATTGGGAAAGTTCTACCAGCTTCGGATCAACTAAAATAAATTTAACTTCTTCTGGTGTTGATCTAAAAAGTAGCGTTGTTATAAAGGAATTAATTGCTACACTCTTACCAGAACCGGTTGAACCAGCAACTAGCATATGTGGCATTCTACCTAAATCATCGATAATGGGCGAACCAGAAACATCTAACCCAAGGGTCAAGGAAAGTTTGGATTCTGATTTTTGCATCTGAGACGAGGTTAGAATGGATTTCAGCGGCACGGTTTCAGGAGCAATATTCGGAACTTCAATGCCGACTAAAGATTTACCAGGAATCGGTGCTTCAATTCTCACCATACCATTCGGTGAGGAAAGAGCTAATGCAATATCGTTGGAAAGGGCCGTTATTTTAGTCAATTTTGTACCTAAAGCAATCTCCAAAGCATATTGAGTTACAGCAGGACCCATATTAACTTCAACCACCCTTGCCTGAATACCGAAATTATCAAGGGTTCTTTCGATAATTCCCGCATTTTGTTTAACATCCCCTCTATTAGCCTTTGATCCCAAAGAATCACTCAAAATTGAAAGTGGTGGGTATTCCCAAACCTCGTTCGGGCCTGAAATGCTACTTGTAACAGGCCCTATTTCTTTATCAGCTTTTTCCTCAGCACCAGAATCTTCACTTATACCCCGGGTTGTAAAAACTGGCTCCTCCTTTTTTGATCCCTCTTTCTTTTCTTCTCGAGAAAAAACTTGTTTTATAACAGCAACAAAAACCTTATTCACCTGCTGAATGAAAGCAATTAATCCTTCCAAGGAAGTGTTGAACATAATAATAATTGAAACAATTGAAGCAATTAGCAAAACAAAAATTGCCCCAAATATTGACAGAAGGGAAGACAAAACATCCGAAACGGTTCTGCCAACAACCCCGGACGAATCATCAGAAATAAAGGCACTCAAACTAATCAATGAAACTAGCAAAGCAGCAGAACCAGCAGCTGAATTGGAAGATACGAATGGTAAGGAAAAATTAAGCAGTAGAAGACCAGATAAAAGAAACACAACCGGGAGAAGGACATTACCCCAACCCAAAAAATAATAAATAAATTCTCTCAATCTCACCACAGGATCGCTGACCCCAAACAAGGAAATTAAGCTAATCCCAGCCAAAAGAAGCAAAAAAAGACCAACTAGAGATTGAACGGTATTTTTCTTTAGTTTCAATTTAAGATGACCTCTTTTATACGGCTTTCGAAGTCTCATCAAAGCTAATTATATCTGTATATGGTCTTGCTTAGCAAACAATTTTATATATCAATGATTACCGGGAGTACCATTGGACGACGTTGTGTTTTTTTGAAGAGGAATTTTTCTAGATCGCTTGTTATCTTTTCTTTTACAGCCAACCAATTTTTAACTCTTCTATCCGGACCAATCGAATCTACAACCATTTTTGTTGCTTCTTTAATTAAATCGGCGGATTCTTTCATATAAACAAACCCTCTGGAGATAATTTCTGGCTCATCTAACAGACGTCCTTGTCTCTTGCTAACCGTAACAACAACAACAACAATTCCCTCCTCCGCCATAACCTTTCGATCTCTTAAAACTATTGACCCGACATCACCAACCCCAAGACCATCAACAAAAATATTAGTTGTATCAATCTTGCCTTTTAACCGGCCGTTTTGTTTGTCAAATTCCACAATATCGCCTTCGTCAGCTATGATTATATTTCCAGGATTAAATCCCTCAGAAGCAGCAATGTTTGCATATTGTCGCATTTGTCTATACATCCCTGATATCGGAACTAAGTAGCGAGGCTTAACAAGAGATATCATTCGTAATAACTCCTCTTGTGCACCATGTCCGCTAACATGGAAGTCGCTAGTAATATCTGAATAGGTAATACTTGCCCCCAAACGAGTCAGACCATCAATCGTTTCATAGACGGCATCTTGATTACCTGGGATTGGATCAGCCGAAAATATTACCTGGTCATTATGTTGAATTGAAATATGGGAATGGTCGGCATTGGCAATTCTTGATAAGGCACTGCCTGGCTGCCCTTGGCTTCCAGAAACGATTAGTGTCAATAATCGATTGGGATATTTACCTATATCTTGGTTTTTTATTAAGACCTCCTTTGGCACGCTTAGATAACCCAGCCTACTGGCGGTCAGAACATTATTTTCCATTGCCCGACCCACCACAGCTACTTTTCGGTGAAATTTTATGGAAGCGTTAATTGCTTGTTGAATTCTAGATATATTTGAAGAAAATGTTGTGATTAATATTCTACCCGGTGCAGTTTCAAATGCCTTATCAAATTTTTCTTGAATAGTGGCCTCTGAAAGAGTGCTCCCTGGTTTTTCACTGCGCAAACAATCGCTCATTAAGGCCAAGACACCTTTATTTGCAATTCTATTTAATTTATTGAAATCAGTTTTTTTACCATCAAGAGGCGAGGAATCTAATTTAAAATCCCCCGTATGTACTGTTGTGCCGATTGGTGTACTAATTGAGAAACCAACTGAATCAGGTATTGAATGTGTAACTCGAAAGGGCTCTACAATAAAATTCCCAAAGGTTAATTGTACATTTTTATCTGGATCAATTGTGTTTAAATGTGCAAAACGCAAAGCGTTTTGTTCTTTCAATCTAACTGTTATCAAACCAACGGTAAGCCGCGTCGCATAAATTGGAGCTGAAAGTTCTTGCACTATAAACGGGAGTGCTCCGATGTGGTCCTCATGACCATGGGTAATTAAGATAGCTCTAATTTTGTGTTTTTTATCTCTCAAATAACTTATATCAGGTATAACCATATCAACGCCATACATCGTTTCCGATGGAAAACCCATACCGCAATCAACAATAATAATGTCGTTTCCATATTCATAAACAAACATATTTTTGGTTACCAATCCGTTGCCACCTAAAGGAATGAATTTTAATCTTGGCATTTTTATATCTTGTTGTCTTTCTTCAGTCTCGTTCATCATAAATCAAAATAAACTCATCTGATTTTCATCTGCTTCTTTTGAAATTTTCTCTATTTCGTTATCTGGATCTTTTAAAAGACCCTCGTTGATCTGAAAATCGCGCTTGAATTGGCTTGCTATAAATTCTGATCTCAGAGCTGCCGCTGGATGGTACATAGGTAATATAACCTTACTAGAAAGTCTGATCGGTTTGCCATGAGCATTTGAAATTTTTGCTCCTTTCAAAAATTTGTTTAGAGAGTACCTACCTAAAGTTACAATCACCGTTGGTTTTATAATTTCTATCTGAGAGTCAACCCAAATATTGCAAGAGCCGATCTCGTTTTGGCTTGGGTCTCTATTATCTGGTGGGCGGTGTTTAATAACATTTGTGATGAAAACTTGATCTCTTTTCATTCCGATTAGCTCTAATAGAGAGGTCAGCAGTTTTCCAGCCTGTCCAACGAAAGGGCGGCCTTGCTGATCCTCATGAAAACCAGGCGCTTCTCCTAAAAATAGGACCTTAGCGTCTGGATTTCCTTCGCCAGGCACAGCATGAAAAGCGTTTTTCCATAAACCGCACCGCTTGCATTCATTAATTTTCATCGAAAGAGATTTTAAAAGATTTTCTTTATCCATACTAAGGAATTATATAAAAACCTTCGAAATAACCATTCTCATTTACAGTCAGTCCAACGGCTTCTGATTTTTTAAGGATCGAGAGGACATTATCAAATCTTTCATTGAAACTAACTGCAACATACGGGTCCAAGTATTTTTCTAAATCACCAGATGAGATTTCTTTCAGTTGCTTAAAATTAACAAACATCGCAAATGTACCCTTAGTTGGTAGATTTATAATAATATCTTTGAAAATATTATTGTTTGGCAAAACATTTTCCTTTTTAATATCTATAATTATTTTTTTAAAGAAATCCGGTCGAGAGGATAAAACTATATTCTCATCGTACACAGAATAAGTGGGTGATAAGTTGCTTCCGGGGACTGTTAGAGTATGGGCTTCTGTATTTTCAATAACACCCTTTGTATAACCGGTGGATGCTCCTTCAGTCCTCACTTGTTTTTCACCTTTTTTTGGCAATTCTGAAAGTTTATAAATTTCCTCGGCAAATTTCTCCTTTGAATTTAACTCACTAATAAGAGCAAAGTTAACTTCTTCACTAAATTCCACCAATAGCGCTTGATAAGTAGAACCTGCTGAAAACACATTTAATCCAGGCAAGTCAATGAATTTTGTTAAATTCTCCCCTTCTAAGTACACAAAAGCTTCGCTTGGTATAAGCTTAGCGTATTTCCAAAGTAATTGATCACTACCTATTTGTTTTTTTATCAGACCGCCGAAATGAAATGTTTTTACTGTTGGTTTAAATCCAATTTGTAGCAAATCGTAATCTTTTATTTCTTGGACACTTTGTTTGTCTAATTTGATTAAGAAATCCTCGCCAGACCAAGAGAATCCGAGACCTTTAACAAATTCCTCCAATGGTTTTTTATCAGGCGGGCTTAAACTAACTTCAACCTTTATTGAATCGCCTTCAATTTTAGTTTTTGCAAATGATGCAAAGATATTTAAATTTTGATCTTTCTGATTGAGGAGTAAAGCAAGAGAGATCACCAGCAAAAAAAGGAGCACAAAAATTGGTGTCCACGGGCTGTTGGTGAGGATTTTTTTCACTTTCTGGTTCATCAATTTTTAAGTAACAGATTTGTGGGTTAGGTTTATCCGCCCTTGATTATCCACTTCGACAACCTTGACTTTCATTTTCTGCCCGACTTTAACTTCTTTGTTAATATCTTCAACACGATAAGGGGCTAGCTGGGAGATGTGCACCAATCCTTCTTTGCCAGGCAAAATTTCTACAAAGCAGCCGAAATCCACCACTCTTTTCACCACTCCCTCATAAATCTCACCAGGTTTTACATCATGAGTCAACGCTTTTATCCAATCAGCTGCCCGCTTTGCACCGTTTTCATCTGTACTTGATATCATAACTGATCCATCGTCTTCAATATCAATTGCAACACCAGTTTCTGAAATAATCTTATTAATAGTTTTACCCCCGGCACCTATTACTTCGCCTATTTTCTTTGGTGGTATATGCAAAACAGTAACTTGAGGAGCGTACTTCGAGATTTCTTTTCTTGATCGCGGCAATACATTTAGCATCTTACTCAATATAAATGCCCGTCCCTTCTCTCCGCTTTCTAGTGCTTTCTTTAACATCTCATCGTTTAAACCATCGATTTTGACATCAAGCTGTACAGCAGTAATCCCTTCCTCAGTCCCAGCTATTTTAAAATCCATATCACCATAAAAATCCTCAAGTGCTTGTATATCTGTTAAAATCTTAAACTTATCTCCTTCTTCGACTAAACCTATCGCAACACCGGAAACTGGAGAAATGATCGGTATACCTGCATCCATTAAAGATAAGGTAGCACCACAAGTCGCTGCCATAGACGTAGAGCCGGAAGATGACAGAACCTCGGATACTAACCGTATTGTGTAGGGAAAATCGTCTTCGTTTGGAATAACAGATCGCAATGCTTTCTCAACCAAGGCGCCATGACCAATTTCCCTTCTGCTTGGTGCTCCGAGACGCCGAACCTCGCCTGTTGAAAAGGGTGGAAAAGTATAGTGATGCATAAATCTTTTAGTGGCTTCTCCTTCCATACCCTCTATCAGTTGCTCTAATGAAGTTGAACCTAACGTCGCAACAGTTAGAACTTGAGTATCTCCTCTTTGAAAAAGCGCCGAACCATGAGCTCTCGGTAACAGTCCAACTTCTGAGTCGATTTGTCTTATTTCGTCTAATTTTCTACCGTCTGGTCTTGTTTCCTCATCAACAATTCTTTCTCTAACCATCTCTTTAACCGTTTTCTCAAAGATTCGGCCCATCTCAGTCTTAGATAATTTACCCTCGAATTTAGCGTAAATTTCCTCTTTAAAATCTTCCGACGCCGATTCTTCGGCCCCTTTTTCTGGGTTAAAAAGCTTAGCTTTAAAATTTTCCTTTATATGATTAACGATCTCGTTTTTAACTTTTAGGTCGATTTCTTCAACTAGTATTTTGTGTTTTTTCAACCCAACTTCTTTAGTAAGCTCTTCTATGAGAGCAAATACTGGCTCGACAGATTTTTTAGCAAATTGTATCGCTTCGTAGAAAATTTCTTTACTTACCTGATTGGCCCCCGCCTCAATCATAACCACTTTATCTTTATTGAAGGAGATAGTAAGGGAAAGGTCACTTGACTCCTCATCACTCCTAGTTGGGTTTAGCACAAATTGACCATCTTTATAGCCTACTTTTACAGCAGCAACTTGGCCATCCCATGGTATCGAGGAAATCGAAAGCGCTACTGAAGCACCAATCAACGCGACTATATCTGGATCGTTTTCTTGATCGTAAGACAAAACTGTCACAATTACTTGAATCTCATTAAATAAATCTTTTGGGAAAAGAGGTCTAATTGATCTATCAATTAAACGGCCGTTGAGTATTGCACTCTCACTTGGCCTTCCTTCTCGTTTAATAAATCTAGAGGTTGAAATTCTACCGGCAGCATAAAGCCTTTCTTCATAATCCACCACTAGTGGAAAATAGTCGACGTCTTCTCTTGGAGGTGCTTCTACAACCGTGACTAAAACAAGGGTATCACCATACTTAACTAATACGGCTGAGTCGGCTTGGGAAGCCATTTTCCCAACTTCCAGCGAAAGGGTACGATCAGCCCATTGTATTTCCTTATTTGAAATTTTTTTCATTTGTTTTTGTTGAGTCATTTAGACTTAGACCGTCAAAGGTTTTGAAAAAGTAATCGGGGAGCCGTGAATCGTGATTAAATTATAACCGCGTTTCACCGTTCCCTGATCACCAAATCTTCGACCTCCTTAATATTTTACACTAATAAAGCAAGTTTTATTTTATATGTACAGGATAAAACATTTATCATCATTACTTACTCAAGCCTAATTTACCAACTACAGTTTTGTAACGGTCCGGATCTTTCTTTGTAAGATACATTAATATCCGTCTTCTTTTATTTACCATTTGGAGAAGACCACGACGAGAGTGAACGTCACTTTTATGATCTTTCAAATGATCTGTCAATCGCTTAATTCTTTCGGTTAAAAGTGCAATTTGGACCTCTGGCGACCCAGTGTCACCCTCATGTTGAGCAAATTCTTTCAGTATCTTTTGCTTTTCTTCTTTTTCCAACGCCATATTTTTAGTATATCAGAGAAATATTTGAACCTGCAAGCTGAAAATTAATCAGAAGAGCTGCTTTTAAATATCTTGGGGGCAAAGAAATTTTTCTCTGAAGTTTTTATTGATTCTTCATTAGCTATTTTCATTTCAGATTGGGTTCCAAATCTACCGCTCGACGCGACGCAAATTGAAGCTGCCTCAAAAGTAGACGGATTATTCACTTTAGTAAAATTACTGGTAGAGGCCCTTAAACCGAAAAGTAATGCGTCAGCGGCAACAGAAGTCAGCTTAATATTGGAATCTGCTAATAATTTTGTGATAATTGCGCAAACAGAGTCGTTTCTGGGCTCAATAATGTTGACTTTACCAAATTGAGTGTTGTTTACACGCCTATCTATATTAACCGTTGTCGCGGTGGAATAAAATTCTGGGTCCGCAAAAAGCTTGCCTAAAGATTCTAAGTCTGGTGAATCTAAAATGAAAACTAAGTCGTAATCTGTACCTTTATATGAATATTCAACCTGCTCGGGATTAATCCTCTTTT
The DNA here is from genome assembly GCA_001816695.1 of Candidatus Woykebacteria bacterium RBG_16_39_9b. GTDB lineage: Bacteria > Patescibacteriota > Microgenomatia > Woykebacterales > RBG-16-39-9b > RBG-16-39-9b. The sequence goes on along the minus strand of MHCR01000002.1, from coordinate 24,365 downwards.
CTTTCGGACTAATAATCAGTTTAAATTTATTGCCCTCTATTTTGTAGCTAACCTTATCAATCATACCTTCGACATAATCAAAAGATATGATTAAATTCTTCGGCTCAATTCTATCCATTAAACGACTGATATGAGGCAGGTGATTTACTTCTTCGGGAACTCTTCCAGTAGTAGCAGAGGTTGGGTTCTTTCCTAACGAAGCTAATATATCATATAAAGCAATCATTGAACAAACTCCGTCAACTGATGGGTTTGCGCGGGTAAGAAGTAGTACTTTATTTGATTTTTCGATTAGATCCTTAATTTGAGGGGCAGCAATATTAATTCTCATAAGTTCGTTTGCTGGCCAGTAGACGTTCTATGTTGCCTCGATTGTATCTCCTTCTTGAAAATCAACATTAGTGTCGAGCATTATACCACACTCTTCACCTTTAGAAACAGATTTTACAGCTTCTGCTTTTTGTTTTATGGAAATAACTTTACCTTCTCCTATAGGTTCTTTATTCCTATACACAGTGATCTGATCGTCTCCCTCAAGAATTCCACTTTTCACTCTAACTCCCAGTACACGCTTTTCCTTTGTTTCGAAGCGAGCCAAGATAACGGCCGTAGCTTTGACTTTCCTTTTGTGCTCAACATCGGCAATTCCTTCTTTCAGCTCATCTAGTAGCTCGTAAATCAAATTAAACCTGCGAATCATAACAGATTCCTCTTCAGCTAGTTTTTGGGTTGAAGGCATTATTTCCACATTAAAACCAATAACAATGGACTTTGTAGGGACTGCTAATAAAACGTCTGATTCAGTAATATCTCCAGTCCCTTTGTGAATAATATTTATAGATTGCTTTTCGCTAGATAACTCATAAATTGAAGCTTCTATCGCCTCTAAACTACCGGCTGCATCAGCTTTCAAAATCAGATTAATTACTCCCTTCGGCGCTTGTTCCATAGATTTCAGGAGGTCAACTTTTTTCTTTTCAGCTTCAACTGCAACAGCTTTACTTTCAACTGTAGTGAACATATCACCAACCTCAGGTACTTTTTCTAAACCTGAAACTTCAACAGGCGTGGAAGGAAGAGCTTCTCTTACTAGTTTATTATTCGAATCAACCATAGTTCGCACCTTACCAAAACTTGTCTGGCCATAAATTGTTTCACCTAATTTTAAAATCCCGTCTTTAATAAGTAATGTCGCAATCGGACCTCTGTATTTATCAAGTCTAGATTCAATCACAATCGCTTTTAATGCTACCTTTAGATTCGTCTTTAGTTCTATAAGCTCTGAGGTTAGCAAAATCATTTCCAAAAGTTCGTCAACACCTTGACCAGTTCTCGCCGAAATATTAACAGCTACTACATCCCCACCATAGCCTTCAACCGAAACTCCATTTTCTGCCAATTGTTTTTTAACTTTCTCAACGCTTATTCCGAGGATATCAGTTTTATTTATTGCAACTATAAGAGGGGTTTGGGCAGCTTTTATATGCGAAATTGATTCTTTAGTTTGGGGCATAACTCCATCATCTGCTGCTACTACTAAAACAGCTATATCAGCGACTTGTCCCCCTCGTCTTCTCATTTGGGAAAATGCTTCATGACCTGGAGTGTCTATAAATGTGATTTTCTTTCCTTGTAATTCTATTTGATATGCACCTATATGCTGAGTAATACCTCCATGCTCTTTTTCAGCTACTTTCGTTTGTCTTATATAGTCCAAAAGAGTAGTCTTCCCATGGTCTACATGACCTAGAATAGTGACCACCGGAGGTTTTACTGTAAGAGTATTTTCAACTGTAATTTGTTTCTTCTGTTTTTCCATAAGAATTTTAGCGAAAGGCTAATTCTTTTTTGGTTTTTCATTCTTTTTTCTATTATTTTTTAAGATTTTCTTTTTTGCAGATTTTGATTTATCTTTTGGTTCTTGTTTTGCTCCTTTTTCTTCTTCGACTTCCTGTACTCTTTCGGCCCCCTTAATATCAATACGCCAGCCAGTTAATTTTGCTGCTAAACGCACATTTTGGCCGTCCTTTCCAATTGCAAGAGACAATTGATCCTCAGGAACTTCAACATGGGCTGTCTTAGTTTTTTCATCTATCGAAACTTTATCCACCGACGCTGGTGAAAGTGCAGCTGAAACAAACTTGGCTGAATCATCACTGTAAGCAATTATGTCAATTTTCTCGTGTCCAAGCTCGGCAATTACAGCTTGAACTCTAACTCCTTTTTGACCCACGCAACTCCCTACTGGGTCAACACCTGCCTGTCTGCTTGAAACTGCAACTTTACTTCTTGCTCCAGCCTCACGAGCTATAGATTTTATTTCAACAATACTTGTTCCAATCTCTGGAACCTCCAATTTAAATAATCCTTCCACCAGCCCGTTGTGACTTCTTGAAACAACAATTTCCGGTCCCTTGGAACTTTCACGAATTCCAACAATATAAAATTTTAACCTCTGATTTAACCGGTAATCCTCACCCGACATACGCTCGGGGGCCGGCATAATTGCTTCTGTTTTACCTAAATCAATTACTGTATTTACCCCCTCGATTCTTTGGACCATTCCGTTGACCACTGCACCAACCTTCTTTTCATACTCCGCAAAAATTGCTTCTTTTTCGGCCTCTCTTATCCTTTGTAGGATAACTTGCTTTGCGGTTTGAGCGGCAATTCGACCAAAGCCCGGAGGTGTCACATCTTTGTCTTCTTTGAAAACTTTAGCTTCTCCACTTTCTGGATCAATTTCAGCAGTCAAATCTTCAGTCTCACCACCGTAATCTTTTTTATAGGCGGCTTTTATAGCCTCTTCTATAATTCTTAAAATTTCTTCCGGTTCAACCCCACGTTCAGCTGCAGCCTGATTTAAAGCAGCTGCAAATTCCGTTCTTAAAGCCATTTTCCTCCTCAAAACCAACAAAGTGGGATTTTAACCCACTTTATTAGTCTATAATTAAAAAATTAAGTACCCCAATCATAAACTATTAGTTACCGCCGGTCAAGACAAATAAAAACTTGTTTGTTAAGGATATCTTGACAGGCAAGCAAAATAGTGCTTCTATTGAAGCAAAGAAGAGGGCAAAAGAACTTTTCAAGTTATGGCAGTGAACGGGTTGCCGCATAGGGACCGGAGATCGGCTGTTCCCCCCAGCAGCTGCGAAGGTATCCCGAACACCTAAGGCTCGTCCACTGCCTCCAGCAATTATTCGGTAGGTTCATTTCCTACTCGAGGACAAACCCACAGAGTCTTGGGGTGCTACCAAAGATCTTCCGGGCAAGCGGGGCCTCGGTGGGTCAACTCTGTGGGCTGTTCTGCTGGCGGTTGCGGTCTGTGCTCACCATTGCAAGGTGGTGACGCAATATCCATGATCGCAACCGCTTCGTGGCCTGGTGGTTTAGCTCGCGGGGATTTGAGATCCAGTGTGCCACCGGGCCTCCAGACAATCAGCGGGGGGAGCATTGGGCTTGCATACCGTAAGTCTGTCGTTCTAACTTGCTCCCCTCGACCAAAAACGGAAGAGCGGACGTAGATCAATGGTAGATCATCAGCTTCCCAAGCTGAGGGTTGCGGGTTCGAGTCCCGTCGTCCGCTTCAACAAAGAGATCAACCGGCTTTCCGCCGTTTACTGTGCTCAAACCTCCCTTTGGGCGAGGCATATGTCGTTTACTTGATTGGCCATCAACCAACCATTTAATTGACTGTGCCTCGTTTTTTATTTTTCTAGTTCTTTTAGGGCTTCTTTTTGTTTGGAGGAAAGATTTTTGGGAGTAATTACTTTGACTTGAACAAACTCATCTCCTCTAGAGCTGTCGTGTTTTATACCTTTTCCGCGAAGTCTAAATTCTGTTCCAGTTTGTGTGCTCTCTGGAATTTTTAACTTCACGTTTCCATCTAGTGTGGGCACTTCCACTACACCACCAACAGCTGCTTGGGTAAAAGAAATAGGCTGCTCGTAGTAAATATCATAACCACGACGCTTAAAATCTTTATGGGGAACTACTCTTACTGTAAGGTATAAATCGCCATAACCGCCTCCTTTTTCTCCAGCTTCTCCTAGACTTTGGAAGCGAATAGTATCACCATCATCAACTCCGGCTGGGATCCTGATCGTAGTTTCTTTGTGGCTACGAATCCTTCCAGAACCTTTACAGAGAGGGCATTTCTTGTCAACAATTTCACCACTGCCGCCACATGTTGGGCAAGTTCTTGCGGTTACAAAGTTGCCAAATATTGACTGTGCTGTCTGTTGCACACGGCCTTTTCCCTGACAAGTCGGACAAATAACCGGCTTACTACCCTTTTCGGCACCGCTGCCAGAACACTCCGAACAGGTTTCGTGTCTGGGAATTTCAATATTTTTCTCCGTTCCAAAGGCAGCTTGTTCAAAAGGGATAGTTATTTCATAATGAAGATCTGCGCCAGTTCTTGGGCCACGTCTTGCTGAACCACCGAAAGGAGAACGAGCACCAAAAAACTGCTCGAATATTTCAAACGGATCGGCAAAGCCGCCAAAATCAAAGTTTACATCTACTCCTGGGCCGTATTGATAGCTAAAACCGCCTGGTGTGCCCCGCCTGGCACCACCAAATGCATCATGACCAAACCGATCATAAGCTTCTCTTTTTTGCTGGTCAGAAAGCACTTGATAAGCTTCATTTATTTCTTTGAACTTCTTTTCCGCGTCAGCACTTTTATCCACATCAGGATGATGCGCTCTTGCTTTTTTCCGGTAGGCACTTTTTATCTCAGTATCTGAAGCGGTTTTAGATATTCCTAATATTTCATAATAATCTTTCTTCGTCACTTTACTCCTCCAAAATCTTGTGTTTTACTAAGTACAATCAAGTCTTTTTTGGCTATGGCAAAAAACCCCGCGACCACTTCATGGGCCAAATATTTCTTAGCCGTAGGATGATGAGAATTTTAGCAAATCTACCAAATATTTGCTAATCCGTTATTTGAGAGCGACTGCAAAGTAGAAAAAGGACAATGATAAAAAAGATAAAAAAGTTTAACTCTTAACCTAATTATGCAATTAGACTTGAAAGCTTACTCTATTTAACTAGTTACATGTAGTAGCACAGTAAAAATTAACACCGGGTAGTTGTCTTCCAATTTTGCTGGTGACTATAGGAAGGTTACTTGCTTAATCTTTCTTTTCTTCTTTACCTTCGTCGACTACTTCGCCTTCGACTGGTTCGCCTTCTTTCTTTTCCTCGTCTTTTTTCTCGCCTTGCTTCGACGCGCCTTCGGCTTGCTCAGCACCAGAGTCTTTTATCTCTTCTTGTACACCGGCAGCGGTGGTATCTGAACCTGGAGATCTAGGTGACATCGCTGGACCAATTTTTTGAAGGGCGGCTCCCAATTCATCTGTAGCTTTGCGAATATCTTCAAGGCTTTCACCGGATATTTTTTCTTTCGCTAATTTTACTTTTTCTTCTACTTCATTTTTTATATCAGCCGGTACTTTGTCACCTGCATCTTTTAAAGATTTTTCAGCGGTGTAAACAAGAGAATCAGCGATATTGCGCGCTTCTATTAATTCCTTCTTTTTCTGATCTTCCGCGGAGTGACTCTCAGCTTCTTTTTGCATTTTTTCCACTTCATCTTTAGAAAGACCAGTAGAACCAGTAATCTTTATCGATTGCTCTTTGCCGGTCGCCTTTTCCTTTGCCGTCACATTGAGAATCCCATTGGCGTCAATGTCAAAGGTTACTTCTACCTGCGGCACACCACGAGGAGCGGGCGGAACACCATCAAGAATAAAACGACCTAAAGATTTATTGTCAACGGCCATTGGCCGTTCCCCCTGTAAAACGTGAATCTCTACCGATGTTTGGTTGTCAGCAGCGGTGGAAAAGGTCTCGCTTTTGCTCGTCGGAACGGTGGTGTTTCTTTCGATCAAAGCAGTTTTTACTCCACCAAGAGTCTCGACTCCGAGAGAAAGAGGTGTCACGTCAAGTAAAACAACATCCTTCATCTCCCCGGCAAGAACTGCCCCTTGAATCGCCGCACCAATCGCGACCACTTCATCGGGATTAATTCCTTTGTGGGCTTCTTTACCAAAGAAGCTCTTTACCTTTTCTTGAACCGCCGGCATTCTGGTCTGACCGCCAACTAAAACAACCTCGTCTACTTTTGACGCTTCAATTTTTGCATCTTTAATAGCTTGTTCAACCGACTTAAAACTTTTTTCGATAAGATCAGAGACTAAACCTTCCAACTTAGCGCGGGTGAGTTTCATCACCAAGTGTTTTGGTCCAGAAGAGTCGGCTGTAATATAGGGTATGTTAATTTCAGTTTCAGTGGTGGAAGAAAGTTCTACTTTTGCTTTTTCGGCAGCATCACGTAATCTCTGTAAGGCTTGTTTATCATTTTTTAAATCAACACCTTGTTCTTTATTAAATTCTTCTATAAGGTAGCTAATAATTTTTTGGTCAAAATCGTCTCCACCTAGATGCGTATCACCGGCAGTGGATTTTACTTCAAATACTCCATCGCCAAGTTCCAAAATGGTAATGTCAAAAGTTCCGCCACCAAGATCATAAACCGCAATTGTGTGGGCTTTCTTTTTATCAAGCCCGTAAGCAAGAGACGCTGCGGTTGGTTCGTTGATAATTCGCTTAACTTCTAGGCCGGCAATCTCGCCTGCTTGTTTTGTCGCTTGGCGTTGGGAATCATCAAAATAGGCAGGAACTGTTATAACCGCTTCGGTAACTTTTTCTCCGAGGTAACTTTCTGCATCTGCTTTTATTTTTTGCAAAATCATGGAGGATATTTCTTGAGGTGTATATTCTTTACCTTCAACTTCTATAACCGCCATTCCATCCTTTCCTTCCTTTATACTGTATGGGAGCCACTTTATATCTTCGGCTACTGACGCGTCTTTGAATCGATGTCCCATCAACCGTTTTATTGAAAATATTGTTTGTTTTGGGCTCACAACAGATTGCCTCTTTGCTACACGTCCCACAACCCTTTTAATCGGGTCTACAACAGAAGGTATTACGTTTTCACCCTCAGCACTGTGGATAATACGAGGTTGACCTCCCTCCACTACTGCAACTGCTGAATTAGTTGTTCCAAGGTCTATTCCAATAATTTTCGACATACATTAACTCCTCTCTAAAATATGCTCTTGTCGGAGATTACATCTAGCGCAGCTAGTTATAATTTTGCTCATAACTTAATCCTTTCTATTCGGCTTCAAAAATATAGTTTTTTATAATCACTAAAAGCATGCTAAAAATAAGCCACCAAAATATAATATCAAATGCTACTACAAATGTATTAAATTCAAATGAAATTCCCTGTCCACCGCCCTGTCCTAAAACTTCCTTGGCGAAAGAGAATGGGAATCCTCTATTTATTTCATTCCTTATGTAAAAGAACGAAAGACCTGTTGTAAGTAAAGAGGATATCAATGTCCAAATCAAGTAAAAAATACGTATCACTTATAAATCCTTTTTAATCAGGTTTCTGGCTGTTCGATCTTAGATTTACTTACTTTAACTTTCGCAGCTCTTAAAACTTTATCTCCTATAATATATCCCTTTTGGACAACCTCTAAAATTTTACCTTCTTCTTCACCCTGTACAGCTTCAACTGCTTCATGCAACGATGGATTAAAGTATCCGTTTGTCTCTATTTCTCTTATCCCTTCACTAAACAAAATTTCTCTAAATTTTTTCCCAATTAATTCTAATCCTTTATTTTTTATATCCGCAGTGGCTTTTTCCAAGCTGTCTATAACTGGTAAGAATTTAGTTAAAAGAGATATATTGGCAAACTCGATTAGTTTTTTCTTATCTTCTTCGACTCTTCTCTGAAGATTAGCATAGTCTGCTAGGCTTCTTTTCAACTGTGTTTCAAGATTTTCAACTTTTTCACTAAGGTCGCTTTCACCTTTCTTTGCCCTTTTCATAAATAGCTATTTTTTACCAATTTACAGAGAGTTCATCCAGTAAACTTCCGAAGTATTTAACTGTTGGAATTACTCTGTCGTAAGGCATTCTGGAAGGACCAATTATGCCAACCACTCCAGCATTTTTCTTACCCGCTCCAAATGGGGAATAAACCAACCCACAGTATTCAAGATAATCTGCTCCCAACTCATCTCCTATCAAAATATGAACCGGCTCATCCCCAACGGCTTTACTAAAAAGCTCGTCTAACATCTCAGTTCTATCCAACATCATCAGAATTGCTTTTGTTAAATCGATATCGTAAAACTCAGGCATATCTAAAATGTTGTGTGCCCCAGCGTAGTAAACATCTCCTTCTTCACTAGCTGTAACTGCCAAAGATTTTGTTCGGGTGGCAAGTTCCTTAGCCGCTTCTTTTAGTAAGCGGTGTATGTGGAAGCGTTGATCCCAAAGAGCTTCTTTAACAGAAACTTCGTCTTTAACTGGAATGTCCGCTTCTCGCATTAGCTCGTTTATATAAAACTTTAACCCAAGTGAAGTAGGAACTCTACCAGCACTGGTGTGCGGTTGTTTAAGAAACCCCGTTTCCGTCAATTGAACCATTTCATTTCTAATAGTTGCGGGAGAGACGCCAAGAGAATATTTCTTAACAATAAGGTCAGAACCGATTGGTTCGGCAGATTCGATGTACTCTTCGGTGATAGCACGCAGTAATTCTTTTTGACGAGTAGTTAACTCTACCATATTTGCTGTCCTACCCTTTATGGTAGCAACAATTTAGCACGAGTGCTAAAAGATGTCAAGTGTGCTTAGAACCAATAAAGCAGGGCGTGATTTTGTAGTATTATAGAAATATGCCAAACTACACATATCTTCTAGGCTCCTTGCTTTTAATTTCTTTTTGGCTAATCCTATTTCTTTTCCGTAAGGACTTGAGACGCGAAATGTTGGTTATTAGTACTGTGGTGCTTTTTTCTGGAATGATATTGCAGTATTTCTTCTGGACAAAAGATTGGTGGCATCCAGAAACCATGACTGGAACAATTTTAGGTCCTGAAGATTTTTTAGGACTCTTTGGAATTGGGGGCATTTCGTCTGTAATTTATGGAACAATCTTTAGTAAAGGTTTGTCTTTTTATAAACACCAACCCAATATTTCTATTAGAAATATCGCACTGCTAGCTTTTATTTTTATAGCACTCCATAGTATCGCTTACTACATTTTTGGGCTGAGCTCATGGATGAGTTGGACGATTGCTACAACCATAACAACTCTTTTTATCTATTCACTCAGATCTGATCTAATCTTTAACTCTTTAGTAAGTGGTGTGCTTATGGTTCTAATCGGAATTGCCGGTTACCAGCTTCTTAATTTTTTTCAACCTGGATTTATATATAGCTGGTTTAAGTTAGAAAATCTTTCAGGTTTTATAATTATCGGGGTTCCTATAGAAGATGTGGCGTGGTTTATGACGTTTGGAATGTTCATTGGTCCTATCTATGAATTTCTTACAGAAGCAAGATCCAAACCAATTAATTAAACGCTCTTGCCTTGTCTTAGTTTGATATATTGGTTGTAATTTTCTAAAGTCTCAAAACGGCTAGAAATGCTTCTTGGGGAATCTGGACACGACCAACCATTTTCATGCGGCTTTTGCCCTTTTCTTGTTTCTTTAGCAATTTATCTTTCCTTGTTCTGTCTCCGCCGTAAAGTTTGGCAGTGACGTCTTTGCGAAAGGCCGGAATGCGTTCGGCAGCAATTATTTTTCCGCCAATTGCAGCTTGCAGAGAAATTTCAAATTGTTGGCGGGGAATTGCTTCTTTTAATTTTTGGACTAAAGCTTTCCCCACGTAGTAAGCCTTTTCTTTTGGAACTATTTGAGAGAGCGCATCGACTGGTTCCTTCGCCACCAAAGTTTCGATCTTCACTGCCTCGACTGGTCTGTAATCGGCTGGTTCGTAATCAAAACTCGCGAATCCCGAAGAAACGCTTTTGAGCTTGTCGTAAAAATCGCCGATCACCTCAGCCAAAGGTAACTGGCAGAACACTTTTACCTTATCTCCTAAATATTCCCGGTTTATAATGTTTGCCCGCTTTGACACTACCAGCTGGGTAATAGGCCCGATATAGGTATTGGTACTAACTACGATTCCTTCTACCCAAGGCTCTAATATATTTTTAACTGATTGATCTGACGGCAAAGTACTTGGGTTGGAAACAGATATTTCTTCGCCGTTCGTTTTGATCACTTTATAACGCACTGTGGGCGAAGAGATGATTAGTTCTAAACCGAATTCTCGTTCCAACCTTTCCTGTATTACCTCCATATGAAGCATGCCTAGAAACCCCGCACGAACTCCAAAACCTAGAGCAGGAGAATTTTCTGGCTCATAAGTAAGAGCAGCGTCATTTAGTCTCACCTTCTCTAATGCATTCTTAAGTCTAGGAAAATCGTCCCTATTCACAGGGAAAATACCGGCGTAAACCATCGGTTTAATTTCTTTGTAACCAGGCAGCGGCGACGCTTCTTTTCCTGAAGCTGTTACTGTATCTCCAACCTGCACCTTTTGAACTTCCTTTAAGCCAGTGGCGATCCAACCAATTTCTCCAAACGACAAGGCCTCTTTCTCTTCCAACTCCGGTGAAAAATAACCTACACTATCCGCAAAGCATTTACCTCCAGTTCCTAAAAATTTAATTTTTTCCAATTTACGTACACTACCATCAAAAACTCGTATATATGCCACTACGCCCCTGAACTGATCATAAAAAGAGTCAAAAACCAAAGCCTTGAAGGGCTTTTCCCAAGCTCCAACTGGCTCTGGGATCTTTTCAAGCAAACCTGTCAGTAATTCACGGACCCCTTGACCAGTTTTTGCGCTTACTTTAAAAATATCATTCTCGCCAAACCCAAGATTGTCTACCAATTGATTTTTCACTTCTTCTATCTGTGCATTTGCAAGGTCTATTTTGTTTATTGCTGCTATTACTCTCAACCTCGCCTCTGTTGCTAAAAAATAGTTACTTAAGGTCTGAGCTTCAATTCCTTTTGTGGCATCGACCAACAAAATAACTCCTTCGACAGCTGCTAAAGAGCGGAAAACTTCGTAAGAAAAATCAACGTGGCCCGGTGTATCAATCAAGTTAAAAACAAATCCCTGGTGTTTCATCGTAACAGGCGCAAGTTTAATTGTAATACCTCTTTCACGCTCTAATTCCAACCTATCTAAATACTGGGGCGATAGCTTTTCTTTAGGGACTGTGTTTGTAATTTCCAAAAATCTATCTGCGAGAGTAGATTTGCCATGATCAATATGGGCTAAAATTGCGAAATTCCTAATCTTGCTCATCAAAATTTAAGTAGGGGTGGTTTTAGTGGTTTGAATAGTTTCTTTTAGGGCTACAAATCCTTTAAATTTGGTAATATCTGGTACTAACCGAAGATAGGCTTTCAATTCGTCTGATTTAAACCACCAGGTTAGAAGTATATAAACCCCTAAACCAGCGGTTGCAACTGCACCAGTTAAAAAGAGTAAATTGACTGCTCGTGTTGTATCAATAATTAAATCAATTATATAATGGCCATTAATTTTAATGTGTAGGGGTAAGTATAGTAAAACTGCCATTGCCCCAGAAGCTATAATTATTTTTAATGCGGGCAAAAAAAGTTTAACCCTGTCAAACTTCCCTACTCGTCGATCAAGAAGATATAAAGATGTTAAAAAGCTAAAGATTCCTGAGATTGCTGCAGAAAGTCCAATAAAAGAAACTTTTATTGCCGCAGTTTCGCCAAATATAAACAGTAAGCTACTACTTAAAATCACGTGAATAATAAGACTTATTGAACCAATTTTAAACGGGGTTACAGTATCGTGCATGGAATAAAAGGCTCGAGCAGTTAGCAAAAAGGCTGCTTGGGCAAAAATACCTACTGCAAAATAGGACATTGTCGTAGCAGTTGCGACCGTCGCGGGCCAATCAAATTTTCCTGTACCTAAAGCCAAGCGTACAATTGGTATTCTTAACACTGCCAAAATCACACTCATTGGAACCGATAAATATAATATCTGATGCAGTGAAGATAAAAAAGTTGTCTTAAAATCTTCTAGTTTATTGGAGGCCCATTCGGTTGAAAGAGTAGGTAAAGCAGCGGTAGCTAGTGTGAGTCCAAAAATCCCAATCGGAAAATTTTGAAGGTCTTGAGCAAATTTTAAAATCGCAACCGATCCAGTTGCTAAAAGCGAAGCTAAAAAAATACTTACGGCCCATTCAAGTTGAGACACACCTACACCTAAAGCACGTGGTAAGGATAGTTTCAAAACTTTTAGAACCTCCGGGTTTTTCAAATCTACTCTAATTCTGTAGTGAAACTGCAATTTTTGGAGCACAAAGATCTGAGAGATAGCATGGAGAAATGCACCAACCAAAACCCCTAAAGCAGCTCCAATTATTCCGAAGAAAGGGCTTAAAAAGACTATTCCAAATATAATTCCAAGGTTGTAAAGCACTGGAGCAATAGCAGGAATTATAAACCGATAATAGCTTTGAAGAACTGAGGAAAAAAAACTACCAAGAACCAAGAGAAGCTCTCCAAGAGTAATTATTCTGGTTAATGTAACTGCTAGCGGAACAAATTCTGGTTCCAAGCCAAATAAATTCAGAAAATATGGGGCGAACACAAAAATAATTATTCCGAATATGAAGAACGTGATTAGAGAAAGGTTTAAGACTGATGATGCTAAATCCCAAGCCTCGTCTTTACTACCTCGTGTTATAAAAGAAGCGAAAATAGGAATAAATGCTACTGATAATGCACCGGTAATTAATATATTGGCCAATATGTCCGGAAAGACAAAAGCGATTGTATAGGCATCAAGCTCGCCACCTGCTCCAAAATGACCTGCCAAGAACCAGTTCCGAAGTAACCCCAGAATCCTTGAAGCTACCATTAAAACCATCATTATAGCTGCCGCTGATAAAATCGACGTTTGTCTGGATGTAAGCCAGGAGGTACCGTTCCGGAGAAATCTTTTAACCATATGTTGTCTTGGAGTAAGCAAAGTATAACAGAAGGCTTGCGCTTGTAACAACAGTCTGATATTATTCCGTGCATGCCAATAACACGTTCGGCAGTTAAAAAACTTCGGGTCGATAAAAGAAAAACTGAACATAACAAACGCATTAAACGAACTCTAAAAGTTGCTTTGAAAGAAGCTATTTCTTCATCTAAACCAGAGGCTTTAATAAAAGCTTATTCCACCTTAGATAAAGCTGCCAAAAGAGGTATTATCCACAAAAATACAGCTAGCAGAAAAAAGTCAAATCTAGCTAAACAATTTAAATCCGACAAACCTATCACAAAAAAACCCACCGCGAAACGGAAAAAAATAAATAAACCCAAATAACGTCGACTAGATTGTCAATTAAAACCGCTAGTGCTATATTTAAAAGGTAAAGTATGCCTAAATCTGCCCCTAAATCTTCCAACATCAATATAAACCTCTTGCCTAAAGAGGGGCCTGAGGGAACTGTAAATACAGGTCTTCATTGGCTTTTAACTGTAGGACGTTTTCTAATTATATTTGCCGAAGTTGCAGCCCTAGTAATATTGTTTTGGGCGATTATTTTACAGACACAAAAGAACAATTTAGAGAAATCCATCCGAGACAAACAAACAACTATTGAAAACGAGAGAGGCTTCGTCACAGAATTTGTACAAACCCAAAATAGGCTTAACCAAATACGGCAACTTAAAGAGGCTCAATTTCCAACCAACTTAGTTCTTTCGGAGATGTTAAAGTTACTTCCAACTGAAGTTAAGTTAACAGAACTTAAAGTTGATAAAGATGCAGCCAACTTTAATGGTACTTTTCAAACCACCAGCGGTCTGCAAACTTTGATCGATTCTTTCAATGCCTCTAATAAACTGGTCGATCTGGATATATCTACTCTGACCACACCCAGCACTCAAAACCCAAATTTTACATTCGGTGCAAAGGTAACTATTGTTCCTCAAGCTTTCGAGAAGGATTTGGAGATCCAATAAATTATGGCCATCAACGAAACCCAATTTAGATTTGAACAGCTCT
>MHCR01000002.1:3735-10343 GCA_001816695.1 Candidatus Woykebacteria bacterium RBG_16_39_9b | reverse complement strand
ATAAAAGAAGTTACTTAGGTGTTGGATTAACTTTATTAACTCTAATAATTTTATCCGTTTTAATTTTCCCAGCGATAACTTATATAACAAAGTTAAATAAAGAAATTAGCCAGGCAAAAACAATCGATCAAGCGTTAGGTCAAAAGGTTGAGGCTATTATTCAAGCAAAGACAAATTATGAGGAGATTAAGAAAAACTTACCGATACTTGATGCAGCTCTTCCCTCCGATTCAGAGGTCGCAACCTATTTAAAAACAGTTGAACTTTTAGCAGATAAACACAGCCTAAACATCGATAAAGTTCAATTTAACGACATCCCCTTACTTTTTGATAAATCAAGAAAGGACCTTGAGGTTAGAGAAATTAATTTCACGGTCAGTCTGGAAGGCGATTTTCAATCAGTAAAATCCTATCTTTCTGCACTTGAAGGCTTTATCAGAACTACTAATGTAAGTTCTTTGGACGTAACTGGTGAAACCTTAGAAGAAAAGGAATTTAATACTATTACAATACGCGCCAAAATTTATTATCTGGGTCCAGCGGTTGCAAAAACAATTCAGGGAACAAATCTTCCAGCAAGCAGTACTAATAAAGAGGGGGTTTCTCAATGAATCGCACAACAATTAGCATCTTGACACTAAGCTTATTAACCATAATATTTTGGATTGGATTTCAGATTTATAAAATAACCACTAACAAAGAGCTGCCCACAGCAACAGCTGAACAAATCGAACCACTTAATCCAAACCTTGACACTGATATTTTAGAAAAAATAATTGAAAGTACAAAAAGTGTAACACCTAAGTAATCTTATTCGTATCCTTAACTTCTGAGGCGTCTCTCTTTGATAATGTGAAAAGTGTATTAATTAAAGCCAGAAGCTCCATCGAGGGATTGTGCTCTCTTTGCCTTAGTCTTAGATCTGTTGTGAATATTGCGTCAAAAGCTAAACTTATTTGCGGCATAGTCCAAAAATTGGCCTGCTGTTTAATTTTCTCCTGAGCATAAGAATTTCTGACAATCTTTTCCAAATTACCTTCAAGTGTTAAAGCTAGGTTTCTAAAAGCGAACCCGATCGTGCCTAAAATTTTTTCTGCTGGTTCTCCTTGCTTGAGTAACGACGAAAGGGTTAGGAGAGAAAGTTTTTCATTTTTCATTAGCAGTGCATCTGCCAATTTAAAGGCATTAGCTTGCCTCAAATCAAACAAGATTACGCGATTAATTGGAAAGTCAGGCAATTCGATCTTGTTTTTAAACCAAAAGACAAGATCGCTTGCATTGTTTAACTTTAACCCTTTAATCTCTTGCCAGTTCTTTAAGTCTTCGACAACCACCAAAATTTTTTTGGCCAACAAGCTTTCTGAAAAAAGTGCTAGTTCAAGCCTTTCTTTACTTATATTCTTGCCGGTAATATCTACCACTTGATCATATCCAGATTTCAATCTGAACAAAAATCTTCTTGATGAAAGACTATCATCCCCATGTACAAGATAGATCATAAATCATTAATTGGCAGTCTCAGAATTGGTAGCTTCATTTCCAGCGGCCAAAAACTCTTTTATATAACTGCGGATTGCCTCCCAACCTCCCCTTGGTGTCAAGACGTACGCTCCTCCGTAATCATTAGATGGTGGGTTATAAAGTAGTCCCTTTTTTGAATTGTCCAAAACAACAGTTCTAATAGAGTTTACGTTTATTTCTTTACCAAGTTGGAAAACCGCTGGCACGGCTTCTAAGTCTATATCAGTCTCGATAGTTTCTCCGAAGTCTTGGAATAAATCTTTAATTTTAAATGGGTCTAGTAGGTTTGAAAGTTGCAAGGATTTTTCTCTCGCAGCAATTAAAACTTTTTGTTGTCGGGCTGCCCTTGCAAAATCATTACCTTCACCATTCGTACCTTGTCTACTTCTAACAAATTTTAAGGCTGCAGTCCCATCCATATGAGTTGGTCCTTTATCAAAATGGACATGTTGATAGCGACATTTAATTGTCCCGTCCGAACAAAGAGCCGATTCTTTACCTTCAATTGGATAGTTATAATCATCAAAAGTCCGCTCAACTATAATATCAACTCCTCCAAGCGTATTTATAGCTTTCTCAAATCCTTCAAAATCAATCCTTGTTGCGTAATGGATCGAAATATCAAGCGTTTCACTAACTACCTTCTTTGCTAAAGCCAACCCCCCACCTGGATAATTTTGGCTATTACCAATAGAGTAAGCCGAGTTTATTTTTCCAGACGATTGAGGAAATCCATCCCAACCAGGAATTTCGACCCAGGTATCGCGTGGTATAGAAATCATTGCTACATCATTTGTATTACGATTTACTGAAAGAATAATTATAGTATCGGAAAGGAAACCATTACGGCGGACCTCTCCGTTGGGGCCTTTATAAACGTAGGAAATATTACTTCTTTTATCGATTCCTAGTAATAAAAAGTTTGTTCTACCGTCTGTTTGCTCCAAACTTCCACCAGGATTTTTTATAAATGATAAAACGGAAGATGGTTGCTTAAGAATCTGTCCGATTAGGGCCGAGATCGGCCAATAAAGAATATACGAACCATATCCAATTAATGCCACCAGTACAACAATTAAAAAAATCTTGATAAACTTCTTTTTCTTATTGACAGTATTTTTTTTAGTTGAGTAATGGCCTAAATCAATGTACTGCATATTAAGAATGGTATCTAGGGTAGAGGGGATTGGTAACCTGCCGTCCTTAGTCTACCATACCTCCAAGTTTTATACTAGCAAACAAGTCCATAAATACTTTCGGATCTGTACTTGCCTGACCAACTAAACCACCGTCAATGTTTTTTTGGGAAAGGAAAGAATTTACATTTTCGGGATTAATACTTCCACCATAGAGAACTACTATCTTTTTCCCTATTTTTTCGCTAATTTTACCAGCAGCTAAATTTACATCCTCCGGATTATCGGGCCGATATGCACCTCCACCGCTTATTGCACTAGGTGGTTCATAAACAAAAATTATTTTTTCTGACTTTTCAATAATAATTTCTCCTCTACTAATATATGAATCCGTTTGTAACAAATCGCTTACGCAAAGGATTGGTGTGATATTGTATTCAAAAAGTAGCTTAACTTTTTTGATCACGTCATCATCATCTTCGCCAAAAAGCCTGCGTCGTTCAGAGTGCCCAACAATACTGTAGTCTGCCAATCCATCAAGCATTTCAACCGTTACCTCGCCTGTATAGGCGCCTTTTTTAAATTTTGAAACCTCCTGAGATCCAACTTTCACATTTGTATCTTTAAACATAGACGCGACAAATGGCAATGAAGTAAACGATGGGCAAATAACAATGTCAGCGCTATTAATCTTCTCTAAAGCGGGTTTTGCCTCTTTTATCCATTGGACCGTCTCTTTAATTGTTTTGGTTGCTTTCCAATTGGCTACAATAAGCGGTTTTTTCACAATAGTTCCTTTGCGAGCAGTATTCCAAATTGGGAGTGCATATCAGAAATTATGCTTTTATTATTTCTTATATCTTCTATCACTTTATCTACAGGATACACCTTCACTTCTATTTCCTCGTTTTCATCTAAATTCTGATTACTTACTTTTTCCGCTTTGTCGACAAAAAAGAAATGGCTTATATAATTAGTTAATCCTTGATTAGAACGAAATCTTCCAATTTCGGTCAACTTTCCGCCAACAAACCCAGTTTCCTCAAGTAATTCCCTCTTTGCAGCTTCTCGTGGAGCTTCTCCTTTATCAATAAATCCTGCGGGTAACTCCCAAACCAGATCCTTAACACCATTTTTATACTGATGCACAAGAACAATTCCTTTATTTTTAGTCACAGCGACAATATAAACGACATTTGACCATCCGACAACATAATATGGAGAAACCACCTTTCCATCTGGCCTTTTCAATTCTTCTTCTTTTAAGGTAACAAAGGGCGAAGAAAAAATCTTTTTTGACTGTAGAACTTTCCATTTTTTAATCATAAAACCCCAAGGCCTTCAAACCAGGAAGCTTTTTACCGGCTAAAAACTCGAGCATAGCTCCGCCGCCAGTTGAGATAAATTTTATCTCTTCAATTAATCCTAGCTTGTTCAGGGCAGAAATTGTATCTCCTCCACCGACAATTGTATAACTTCCTGATTTTACCATAGACATTGCGACTTCTCTTGTTCCATTTATGTATTTGTCGTCCTCAAAAACACCCATTGGACCATTCCAAACAATAGTACTTGCTCTGTTGATATAGGACTGGAACTTCTCTACAGATTTTGGACCAATATCTTTAGTCTCAATATTATCAATCGCCACAATAACATTTTTGGGTAAATGATGTTCATCGACCTCAAACATCAACTTACCGCCAACCAAAACCTGGTCAGCAACTCTTGCCAGATTTTCTATTACAGATAGTTTAGTTTCAATTTTTGCTCCCCCTATAATGGCGATAAACGGCCTCTGTGGATACTTCAGCAATTTATGGAGTTCTTCAATTTCTCGCATTAAATTCAATCCTGCAAATGATGGTAAAAATTTGGGTGCCCCTACAATTGAAGCATCAGGCCGGTGACAGACAGAAAAAGCCTCATTAACATAAATTTCTCCCATGGTGGAAAGTTGTTTAGCAAAATCTTCGCTATTTTCTTCTTCTCCTTGCCAAAATCGAAGATTTTCTAAAAGAGTAATTTTCCCCTTTAGAAGGGTGCTATCCAATTTATCAAGTAGCTGGACCGCCTCGCCCAAAAGTTCTTCAAGTCTCTTGGAAACTGGCTTTAAGCTTAAAGGTTTTTCTTTTCCTTTTGGTCGTCCAAGATGAGAAAGTAACGTAAGATTTGCTTTTTTATCTAAAAGATAGTTGAGGGTTTGTAAGGAGGATTTTATCCTTGTATCATCTTGAATGTTACCCTCTTTTATCGGAACATTGAAATCGCAACGGACAACCACCCTTTTACCTATAATAGGAGCCTTTGTAACAGATTCCATGTTTTAATTTTAGCAGGGGAAGATTTCTTAAGAAAGGTTTAGATCTATTTTACTTTTAAGATTATCCTTACTTGAAGCACCAATCACCCGATCAATCTCTTTTCCCTCTTTGACAAATACATAGGTTGGAATACTCATTATCCCAAATTTGCTACTTTCATCTTGGTTTTGATCGACATTTATTTTTTTAAAGCCAACCTTACCAGAATATTCTTTTTCCAATTCTTCAAGAACCGGTTCCATTACTTTGCAGGGAGCGCACCAATCCGCATAAAAATCAATTAATTCCAGCACCATTTTTTTATTCCTCTAATATATAATAACATAACGATTCGTTTCCGTTAAAGAAATTATAAAATTTATTTTTAATCATTATGTCTACTGTTCTTTCCTCACTAAATTCGAAGCAAAAAGAAGCTGTCAAACATTCTGCCGGTCCAGCTCTAGTTCTTTCCGGACCAGGATCTGGTAAAACTCGCGTCATCACCCACCGAATTGCCTACCTTATCAACGAAGAAGGTGTTAAACCAAGTCAGATTATAGCGGTAACTTTCACTAACAAAGCCTCTAATGAAATGAGAGGGAGGCTAAAAAACCTAATTGGTAAAGAATCTTTTGACTTATGGGTTGGTACCTTTCACTCCACCTGTTCAAAAATCTTAAGGGCCAATGGAAAATTTTTAGGTATATCTCCGAAATTCCTAATTTATGATGAATCTGATAGTTTGCGGTTAGTCAAAGATATATTGATTGAACTTAACATTGATCTAAAACAAGTTTCGGCTGCTTCAATTCGAAGTAGTATCGAAGGAGCCAAAAACGAATTGATTGACTCAGCTGAATATATTTCGTTTTCTAGAGGATACTTTCAAGAAGTGGTGGGCAATGTGTACCGTATTTACCAAAAAAAGCTTAGTGAATATAATGCTCTGGATTTTGAAGATCTATTGATGCAAACTGTACGGTTATTTCAAAATTACCCAGAGATTTTAGATACTTATCAAAAAAAGTTTAAGTATATTTTGGTTGATGAATACCAAGATACAAACCGAGCCCAATATGTTTTTTCAAAGTTATTAGCTACAAACCATCGTAATATTTTTGTTGTTGGAGACGCAGCTCAAGCTATTTACGGCTGGCGGGGAGCAGACTTTCGCAATATATTAAACTTTTCGCAGGATTTCCCAGAAGGGAAAATATTTAATTTGGCCCAAAATTATCGTTCCAGTAAAAAAATAGTAGCAGCTGCAAAATCTGTTATATCAAAAAACACAAGTCACCCGATGCTTGATTTGTGGACCGATAATGACGATGGGTTACCAATTATTCTCTACGAAGCTGTTAATGAGAATGATGAAGCTGCATTTGTTTTGAGAACCATTGAAAAATTAAAATCATCCAGACAGGGGTTTTCCCTCTCTTCGTTTGCTGTTCTATACAGAACTAACGCCCAAAGTAGAAGCTTGGAGGAAGCTTTTCTGGCTGCTGGTATACCTTATATATTAGTTGGTGGTGTACGTTTTTATGAACGGCGAGAAATAAAAGATGTTTTGGCATATTTAAGAAATTTATCAAACCCTAAAGATCTTCTTGGTTACAAACGGATTGTCAATATTCCACCAAGAGGT
>MHCR01000002.1:3410-3711 GCA_001816695.1 Candidatus Woykebacteria bacterium RBG_16_39_9b | reverse complement strand
GGTTTTAATTCTTTACTAGATGAGTTACGCGAGCAAGTACCAAATCAAACTACAATGGGGTTAATCGATTTAATTTTGACAAAAACAAAATATCTGGACTATTTGGAAGACGGAACCGAAGAGGGGCGATCCAGAATAGAAAACGTTAAAGAACTAAGAAGTGTAGCCAGTGAATTTCCAAAACTTTCGGATTTTCTAGAAAACGTTTCTTTAATAGAAAAAGAATACTTGCCGCCAAAACCTTCCTTTCAAAACGTAGCCAAAGAAGCAGTAACACTGATGACCTTGCATGCAGCGAAGG
>MHCR01000002.1:0-3388 GCA_001816695.1 Candidatus Woykebacteria bacterium RBG_16_39_9b | reverse complement strand
GAAGAAAATCTTCTTCCCCACCTAAGATCCCTAAATGATTTGTCAGAACTTGAAGAGGAGCGCCGTCTTTGTTACGTTGGGATGACTCGCGCCCAAAAACAGCTTTATTTAACTTACGCCACTAAAAGATTGTACTTTGGAGCAAAAACAGAAGGAATTTTGTCTAGATTTGTTCTTGATATACCAGAAGAACTATTAATACCCATAAGGTTTTAAAGGGTTTACAAAACTGTTAAAATAACTTTTATGCAAACGACAAAGCGTTTGCTTAATACTAGGGCAGGTCATTTACTTTTAAATCCCCCACAAATAAAACCTTCAGTGGTAGGCGGTTTGTTTTTATTTTTGTTAAGCTTTGTTGTACTTCAATTTAGTTCTAGTACTTATCTTGCGGTGGGAACCATCTCCAATAACCTAACTTTTCCATCGGTGAATACCACTAAGTCATCTTTTATTGAAAAAATCCTCACTGAAGAAAAAGGTATACCTTTTACGACCCAATTTATTGAGGATCCAACTTTAGAGATTGGTAAAACCAAAATTCTTCAGGAAGGACGAGAAGGCAAGGAGATCATAACCTTTAAACTTTCTTTCCATAAAGAAATTTTGTATTCAAAGGAATTAATTAACAGCAAAATTTCAGAACCAACGATGAGACGTGTTGCCAAAGGAACAAAAATAATTTGGAGAACAATTAATACTCCAACTGGAGAATTAAAATACTGGAGAAATCTTAATGTTTATGCTACTTCCTATGATCCAAATTGTACTGGATGCTCAAACACAACCGCAACTGGAATGCGTGCTGGTTACGGAGTTATAGCCGTCGATCCAAACATCATCCCCCTTGGCACCCAAGTTTATATACCAGGTTACGGTACTGCTATAGCCGGTGATACTGGAGGATCGATTCGAGGAAATGTCATCGATCTTGGTTTTAACGACTTAAGTGAGGGTTGGTGGTCCTCTAAATATACTAATATCTATTTACTTTCCAGGTAATTTCCCGGCTTTTTAGCTTTTCTTGTTATATAATTACCAAAGGATGGATACCCGAAATCCAACTTTGGCTGAAAAAGAAACTTGGAATGCTTTTATAGCAAAAAGTGATTCCGGCCATATTGTTCAAAGCTGGCAATGGGGAGAATTTAAAGAATCCTTCGGTAACCCAGTAACCAGAATTGCCATTTTCAGCCAAGGTAAAATAGTCGCCGCTGCTTCTTACACTCTTCATAAAATTCCATTTCTGAATAAATACGTTGGCTATTTACCAAAAGGACCAGTATTTAAAGACAATGAAGAACTATACCTACCGGAATTATTAAAATCACTTAAGGCTCAAGCGAAAGAGCAAAGCTGCATTTTTATAAAAATAGAACCTAATATTAGCGCCGATATCGCCTTTATAGACGAGATATTCAGAAAAACCGGTTTGCTAAAAAGTGAAAAGACCATTTTTGCTCCTCATTCTTTGTACCTAGATTTAACAAAAAGCGACGATGAACTACTTTCAAAAATGCATCCCAAATGGCGCTATAATATACGGGTTTCAGAGCGGCATAAAGTAAAGGTTCAAGAGAAAAAAGATAACGCTTCAGTTGAGCGATTTATAAAGTTGCAGAGAGAAACTGCCAAAAGAGACGGTTTTTATATTCATCCAGACAACTACTATCGAGGGCTTTGGAAAAAACTTCACCCAGATGGACTAATCTACCTCTTAGAAGCTAGTGCCCAGGGAAGGCCGCTTGCGTATTGGTTACTTTTTAAATTTGGAACTACGCTATATTATCCCTATGGGGCCTCATCCCCAGAACTTCGCAACACAATGCCGTCTCATGCTCTGATGTGGGCAGCAATAAAATTTGGTCAGAAAATCGGCTGCACTCGTTTTGATCTATGGGGTGCTGCCGCTCCCAGTGCAAAAGAAAACGATCCTTGGAGCGGCTTTACTCGTTTCAAAGAAGGCTTCGGAGCGCAAAGAATTTCTTACTTAGGCGCTTACGATTTGGTTATCGATTCTGTTTCTTACAGATTATTTAACACAGCCGATAAATTAAGATGGGCTATTTTGAGAACTTTTCGCTAAATTATGGTTGACCCAAGACAAAGTAAACTCTGGGTAGAGTATTTTTCCAAAGTTGGCTGGAAACCAATACAGATTGAGGAATCTTCTGCTAATAGCAAAACTTATGCCTATGTCAAGAAATTGCTCTTTTTAGGATCTTTAATCAAAATTCCTCGAATCTCTAAACCTATTCCGTTTGAAAAAATTGATAAAATTGCCGCAAAAGAAAAAGCCCTTTTTGTAAAAATTGAGCCGGCAACAAAGCTAGATTCAAAATTAGAAGAAAAACTTACTATAAATGGTTACAAACGGGATAATTGGGCCACCACCCCAACCAAAACTATCCAGATAGATTTAACAAAGTCTGAAGAAGAATTACTTTCCCAGATGGAAAAAGATACCCGCTATAGTATCCGGCTCGCCGAAAGAAACGGGGTTACCGTTAAAGAGGCAAGTGATTTTAACCTTTTTACAAAACTATACCTAGAAACCGGTAAAAGAAATAAATTCTGGATCGGGCCTGAAAAAGATATGAAGCTTCGCTACGATATATTTAAAAAAGCAGGCTCTGCCTCTTTACTTTTTGCTTATAAGAATAAGGAGCTACTTGCCGCTGCGCTCCTTCTTTTTTGGGACAATGTTGCCTATTACTACCATGCTGCTTCTTCTAGCAAAAATCGAAAGTTGATGGCGCCGTATCTAGTTCTTTGGGAATCGATAAAATTGGCCAAAGAGAGGGGCTGCAAGGTTTTTGACCTCGAGGGTATTTATGATAGTCGAATCCCCTCAACAAAAAATTGGCGCGGTTTTACTCTTTTTAAAAAAGGTTTTGGGGGTGGAGAGGTGGAGTACATTGGTTCTTTCACCAAATTTTATAATCCACTAATCAAACTTCTTTTCAAAATCGGTAATTTTTCTCTCTAGAAAAGAAAGAGGGTCGGTTCTCAAATCCGTTGGGAAAAGAGATTTCCGACCCTACTGGGTTTATCGATATTCGGTTGTTGTCGAGGCTAGCTGGGGCTAGTTGTTCGCCGGCGGCGCGGCTTGTCGACCGGGTCCTGACCTTCGTCAGCAGCGGCTGGCGCCGTTTCCTGCCTTCGCCTCCTTGCCTGGGTAGGAGAAGTGCCGTTGTCTCCCGGTCCTGTTGCAGCCGCATCGACCTCGGTTTCCTCCTCCACGGCGGATTCCTCGACGACTTCGGGCTCCTCAGCGACAGGGACCTCCAGTTCGACAGCAGGCTCCTCGACCTCCGGCGCCGCTTCAGCATCGGGACCCTCGTCCTCTGGGGAGAAGACCTGATTGAGGGCTCTGGTCAACTCGGCT
>MHCR01000001.1:27677-30666 GCA_001816695.1 Candidatus Woykebacteria bacterium RBG_16_39_9b | reverse complement strand
TTTGTGGAAAGAACTGGCGTAGATACCTACGCTTCTTTTATTGGGAACGCCCATGGTCTTTATGCAGACGAAAAAAGACTAGATCTAAATCGGCTCGAAGAAATCAGAAAAGCGATTCCAAACACATTCTTATCTTTACACGGTGGGAGTGGGGTAAACCGGGAGGATATTCGAAGAGCGATTGATATTGGAATCAATAAAATAAACGTAAATACGGAGATGAGGAGTACCTATCGACGAGAGTTGGAAGAACAACTAGAAGCTAGTGGTGAAGTAGCGATGTATAAACTTTATCCAGAGATCATTGAGGAAGTCCAAAAGGTAGTCGAAGGTAAAATCGACCTTTTTGGTTCAGCAGGGAAAGCTTAAATCAGTGATGAATACTCTGTTAGCTGTAAAGATCTTACGATGGGTTTATCTTGGAATTTTTCTGATCGGGTTTTTTACCATAGTTCTATTACACGCAGTACCGAAGCCATTCCTTGATATCATCAGGATGCCCACCTTTATACGTGCCGCAGAGCCTTATCTTGGTTTTTCTTACGATCCTTCCCTCCTTTTTTATCAAATTATACTGCTCTCGTTCTTTTTAATTGTATTAATTGATGCTGTGAGCTTATTCTTCTTGTCGTCCAACCTAATCAAAAAAATTTCGTCTACTTTTTCGTTTGTCGGCGTTATTTTAATCGGTCTTGTTATTACTTACTTTTTATATTCACTTTTTATAATTGGAGCCGATTCAGTCTTAACTAAAACTATTTTAATTTACCTGGTGGTTAGTTTGTCACTTTTTACGCTTTATATTTACACTTTTTGGCTTGATAAAGATTTGATCCGCCATCTTCCAACACGAGCCATTGCTAACAATAGAGAAAAGTAACTAAAAAGTTTATTATTAAAGAAACCCGCTTTATGTTTGACGTAATAACAATAGGTGCTGCTACAAGAGACGTTTTCCTAAAAAGCAAAAACTTCAAAGTTGAAAAAAACTTGAAATCTCCAACCAAAAAAGCTGAATGGTTTCCACTTGGATCAAAAATAGATGTTGAGAAAATCATTTTTGAGACAGGCGGCGGCGCAACAAATGCCGCTGTTACTTTTGCAAGGCAAGGCCTAAAAAGTGCAGTAGTTGCCAGAATTGGTGATGATCCGGGAGGTAGAATTATAATAGAAAATTTAGAAAAAGAGGGAATTAACACCCACTTGATTAAAAAGGATCCCGAGAATTACACCGCCTACTCAATAATTTTAGTGGCCGAAAACGGTGATAGAACAATACTTGTGTACAGAGGAGCATCTGCTCATTTTTCCGAACATGATATACCTTGGGAAAAATTGGAAACCAAATGGATTTTTGTTACTAACTTGGCCGGAAATGTCTCTCTTCTTAAAAAAATTGTGGATTATTTTCATGATAAATATGTCAAAGTTGCTTTAGTTCCAGGTGGGGCTGAATTAAAGAAAGGCTCTAAAATATTAGGTCCCATATTTTCAAAGGCTGATGTAGTTATTATGAACCGCGAGGAAGCTTCAGGATTAACTGGTATTAAATACGAAGATAAAGAAAGAATCGTTAAGAAAACATGTTTACTTACAAAACATATTGGTGTGGTAACAGATGCAGCAGTTGGAGCTACGGCTTGTGACAGCAACCATATTTATCATATAGGCACTCATGGTAATGAACCAGTAGACAGAACTGGTGCAGGTGATGCTTTTGCGGCAGGTTTTATTTCAGGGTTAATAAAATATGAATCGGTTGAAGGAGCCCTGGAGTTAGCGGCCGATAACGCAAGTAGCGTGGTTTCCTATTTTGGGGCAAAAGCTGGTATTATTAGAGACAATAAGTCTCCCTTCAAAGAAAAATTAAGAGTTCACGTCACAAAAATAAAATGAATAAATTAGTAATTGAGCATTTTGCAAAACAATTAAACACAGATCAGGAAACACTGTACAAAGCAGTAGAAGCCTTAGAAAAATCTAGTGGTAAGCAAGACGTTTTAGAAAAGTTTTACGAGGAGAACAAAGACAAAATAGAAAAAGCAGTAACAAATTTTGGTCTCTCCACGCCTACCGCAGAGGAATTACATGAAGCGATAAAAAAGAATATTGTAGAACTTGACACAAGACTGTTTGATCTGCTTGAACAGCCGGTTTGTACCAATAACGAGGGTTGTCAGAATCTTATATCCGCGGTGTTGGCTCTACATACAGAAAGAACCGGATTTTTTATCAAGAGAAAGGTAGCAGAAGAACTCCTAGCTGAGAATCCTCCCGAAAACATTATGAAAGCTTTAGATTATAGGATGGTGAGCGAGATGTTGGAAAAAGAGGATCTGTTTGAAATATATGCTGCTTTACGCTTCATGGAACCAAAGGAGTGGTTGAACGGACAATACATCGCTGCCTACAAAAAGTTGCGTCCAGAAGATTTTGAAATCAGACCAATAGAGATTCGTGTGTTGGAAAGGAAGAAATGGGCAGAGGTGGCAGAAAAATTTGTGACAAAAAAACTTCATTCCATGAGCCATCTAAAAGAAATGGGGATTATCTTTGTGGTGCCTGTGGAGGAACATAAGCAAGCCATGACATTATACCTCTTTGCGATGACCCTTCATTACTTAGACGAAGTAAACCTTTATTCGAAATATTTTCAGTATCATACAAAACACCCCGATTTTGCAGATAAGTTGGTATCTGCTATTCGTGGTGAAGTGCCTGAGATTGAAGCAGTAGGCGATGACCCGTATAAATGGCTGATAATACAAAGGTACCTACGTAAAGAAAACAAGAACGACCCAAGATTAGCAGTTCAACATATAAATCCAGAATCTTTATATCATAGAAGTTCAAGTAGGACATTAATAAAATTAAGTCATGTTGCACCCTCCTTTAATATTGAGGCTTGGGAGCACGCAAACTATGTAGCAGCAGATTTTCCGTCTAAAGATGGTGGAACGGATTTAGTGGATTTAAACTTTATGGATAG
>MHCR01000001.1:24210-27665 GCA_001816695.1 Candidatus Woykebacteria bacterium RBG_16_39_9b | reverse complement strand
TTATGAGCGTACTGAATGATCTCGATTATAAGGATTATTATGCTTACCATTTTCACGAGTCGCTATGGAATAAGATTTTTATTGAGTATTTTAGTGTCGAGACCCTAGAAGACTTGGTAATACGCTATCTTGATCAAGGTGTTTTTGATTTGAATAAAGAATTTAAAAAATAAAAAGGAAAGGAGGCCTACATGGCCAAAGTATACGTTACCCGTCCTATTCCAGAAGAAGGGATTGATCTGCTTAAATCTAAAGGTTATCAGGTAGACATAAACCCTGAAGATAAAGTTTTATCAAAGGAAGAATTAAAAAAAACTATAGCAGGTTACAATGGTTTGCTTTGCCTTTTGACTGATCATATTGATGGAGAAGTACTGGATGCAGCTGGCAATCAGCTAAAAATTGTCGCTAATTACGCCGTGGGCTATGACAATATTGATGTAAAAGCAGCAACCGAAAGAAAGATTTTCGTTTCCAATACGCCGGGAGTTCTTACTGAAGCAGTAGCTGAACATACGTTTGCTCTTTTGATGACTGTAGCAAAAAGAATTGTTGAAGCAGATAAATTTGTCCGCGGGGGAAAATACAAACAATGGGAACCAATGAGTTTCTTGGGCCCACAGATTTGGGGGAAGACAATAGGAATTGTTGGTTTAGGGAGAATTGGCTCCTTTGTCGCTCAGATCGCCCACGGCGGATTCAACATGGAAGTTCTTTACCATGATGTAAAAAAGAACCCCGAATTTGAAATGAGATTTTCGGCCAAATACAAAGAAATGGCAGACCTTTTGATAGAAGCCGATTTTGTGACTATCCACGTACCACTTCTTCCAAATACTCATCATTTGATCGGAACAAAAGAATTGGGATCAATGAAACAAACTGCAGTTCTGATTAATACCTCTCGTGGTCCGGTTGTGGATGAGGTAGCGTTAGTTGAAGCTCTAAAGAACAAAAAAATCGCGGGTGCTGGACTTGACGTTTATGAAAGAGAACCAGAACTCACGCCAGGTCTGGTCGATCTGCCAAACGTAGCCCTTACTCCTCACACAGCTAGCGCGACGAACGAAGCGAGAAATGCTATGAGTAGAATTGCTGCTGAAAATATAATCGCGGCATTGGAAGGAAAAGAACCACCAAATCTAGTGAAATAGAGATGTGATAAAATAGCCTTTAGGATATGAGTATCTTTAGCTTCAGGAGACAATATGAAAATTGAGATTTACACAACAACAACCTGTCCTTATTGCAAGATGGAAAAAGATTATCTGGATAGCAAGGGCGTGAAATACGAAAATGTTTTTGTCGACAATGACTCAAAAGCGGCTCAAGAAATGCTAGAAAAATCCGGTCAACTGGGTGTTCCGTTTACGGTTGTAACAAGTGATGACGGCACTGAAAAAAGTATACTGGGGTTTGATAAAGAAAAATTAAATCAGGTTTTGGGTTTAGCTTGAAAAAAACCAACGAATTAACTATGGTTGATCATCACTATTAAACTTTATACAAGGAGCAGTTATTGCAAGACAAATTTTGGAAGATACTGATAGTAATTGTTTTAACAGGGGTTATAGCAGTATTGGTCTTTCTGTTTGTTAATTCTTCTCCAAAAGAAGAGCGTCAGGTTCTTGGGAATGAGATTGTCGAACAAGGTAGGAACCATATTTCTCAAGGTTCTAAAGATCATGGACCGTATAACTCAAATCCACCAACTTCTGGACCCCATTGGCCAACCCCAGCCGAATGCAAAATTTACGATGACCAAGTTCCTGATGAAGCCGCTATCCATAGTTTGGAACACGGTGCTATATGGATAACTTATAAAGATAAAAACGATGGAGAGCTAGTAAACAAACTGAAAGATTTGGTGAGTAAAAACCCTTCAAAAGTTCTTTTGAGTCCAAGAGAAGCTAACGATTCAACAATCGCGTTGGCATCTTGGGCCCGTTTATTAAAAGTTGAAGAGTTTGATGGGGAGCAGATAAACAACTTTATTAGATCCAATCGTAACACCGGACCGGAACCTTTTGCCCAGTGCTAAAACTATGATTGATTTAGACGATGTCAAAAAAGTAAAAGAACTTGATAGTGGAAATATGGTTGGTTCTCTAAGGAACTTGGAGGATCAATTAAAGACTGCTTGGAATGAATCACGTTCTATCCAAATTCCCGATCAATACAAAAATGCTAGAAATTTAGTAGTAACTGGTATGGGTGGAAGTGCTTTGGGGCCGCACTTTATCCGTAGCGTCTTTGATATTTCCCTTCCAATTCAAATCGTTAACGATTATGAGCTACCTTCTTTTGTCGATGAAAATACGTTGGTAATTGTTTCAAGCTATTCCGGATCAACTGAAGAGACTTTAGCGGCTCTTGAAGATGCTTTAAATAAAAAAGCTAAGATAATTGGGATTGCCTCCGGTGGGACTTTGATCGAAAATTTGAAGAGGAAAGGACTGCCTTTCTACCAATTTGACACAAACTACAATCCTAGCGGCCAACCAAGAATGGGTCTTGGATATTCTATTGGGGGAGTTTTAGGATTTCTTACCAAACTTGAATTGGCGTACTTTACTGATCAAGAGATGAAAAAATCCTTGGATGTTATAAAAGAATTTGGGGATCAGTTTGGGTTATCTTCTAAAATCGTTAACAATTCGGCTAAGGAAGTAGCATCAAATATTGTTGGTAAAATCCCAATTATATCTGCTGGCTTATTCTTAGCTGGTAGCGCTCATATCTTTGCCAATCAAATAAATGAAAATGCCAAGACCTTTTCAGCGTATTTTCTTCTTTCAGAGATGAACCATCATCTCCTCGAAGGTATAACTAATCCAAAGTTTTTGAGAGAAAAAATAAAATTTATATTTCTGGAAACTCCTTTATATTCAAAAAAAATACAAGTGCGAATCAATATAACAAAAGAAATATTATCTAAAGCCGGTATTGAGTCAATTTCCTATCAAATCAAGGCTAATAACAAAGTTGAAGCCGCATTCGAAACCTTGGTTTTTTCTTCTTGGTCTAGCTTTTATTTATCAATGTTATATGGTTTAGACCCTTCCCCGATTACAAATGTAGACTATTTCAAAGAACAGTTGGCGAAACTTACGTAAATTTCTCGCAAATCAGGAATTTATGATATGATAATTTAATTATCTAGGTTAATCTATGTCAAACCAAATTTACGATGTTATTATTATTGGTAGTGGCCCGGCAGGTTTAACTGCTGCTATTTATTCCACCCGAAGCATCCTTAAGACTTTAGTAATTTCTGGTTCGGTTTGGGGTGGTCAACTGATGTTAACTAGCGACGTAGAAGATTTTCCCGGATTTCCTGAAATTATCCAAGGCCCAGAGCTTATGCGGAGAATGCGTGCCCAGGCCGAAAGATTAGGAACAGAGTTCGATGACAATGACGTTAAGGAAGTGGATTTTTCTAAAAGGCCTTTCAG
>MHCR01000001.1:18035-24109 GCA_001816695.1 Candidatus Woykebacteria bacterium RBG_16_39_9b | reverse complement strand
TGTGCAGTATGTGACGGGCCATTTTTTAAAGACAAAAAAGTAGCAGTTGTTGGTGGTGGTGACTCCGCCGTGCGCGAAGCGCTATTTTTAGCAAAGATAGCTAAAGAAGTGACTATAATTCACAGAAGAAACGCATTACGAGCATTTCAAGCTCTTCAAGAGCGCGCCTTTTCCGCAAAAAATATTAAATTTATTTGGAATAGTGAGGTGCAAGAAGTATCTGGTGAACAAAAGGTTCAAGGAGTAAGGATAAGAAACAATAAAACCGGTAAGGAAGAAGATCTGGAAATCGACGGACTTTTTGTAGCAATTGGTCATAAACCTAACACAGAGTTCTTAAAGGGTCAGATAGAACTAGACGAAAAAAATTACATAGTTTTAAAGAATCATTCGCAAACCTCAGTCCCTGGCATTTTCGCAGGAGGTGATGTGCATGATTGGCATTACCAACAAGCTGTAACGGCAGCGGGAGCTGGATGCATGGCTGCTATGGATGCCGAAGAATTTCTTGAGGAGGAAAAATCTAAAAAGAAAGCTACAGTAAGAGCATCGATTAAGTAACATCAATAAACCCCATTCCTATCCCCCCATTAGTGCTAAAAAGCATACAAACTGCAAAACAATATTTAAAAGTGAATCAAACAGGTTCTTATCTAGTCCTATAACAAAAAGTTGTAGCAGATTAGCTACTTGACAGACCCAATATATAGGTATTACTATTTAATTTGTACCCAATATCTTGTGCTTGGTTGTTTCCACACGTGAAATGTCTCAAACCCTTTTTTGCCACACCGACACAAAGGTATTGTTATTAAAAATAGAGTAAGAGATTTAGATGCGGCTTAAGATTTTTACTCTTAGGTTAAGATAACCAGCTTTTTAAAGAACAAAGGAAATTTTTATGAAGTGTCCTTACTGTGCATATTTTGACACGTCTGTTTTAGACTCAAGAGATTCAGAAGATATTTCCTCTATTCGTCGCCGGCGTGAGTGCCTAAAATGTGGAAAACGCTTTACAACTTATGAACGCGTTGAAAGCGTTGATCTTTATGTGATTAAAAAAGATGGCCGGCGCGAGCAATTTGATAGAGATAAGGTTTTAGGTGGGCTTTTGAAGGCAACCGAAAAGCGTCCAGTAAGCGTCGAGGAAGTTGAAAAAATGGTTGAGTGTATTGAGCAGGAAATAAGAAAGAAAGATAGTATTGAGGTACCAAGTAAATCGGTGGGTGAAATTGTAATGAGGAAGCTAAAGGCTCTGGACAAAGTTGCTTATATTCGCTTTGCTTCGGTTTATCGCGCGTTTGAGGACGTTGAATCTTTCGAAAAAGAAGTAAGAAATTTGCTAAAAAACACCGCCGATAAAAAAATAGCGACGACTAATAAAGGGGGCCAAGCGTATGACTAAAACAAAAGCCGCCCAAATAAAAGCTAAAGTAGTCTTTAATAATGTGCTACAAAAAAAACTGGAGTCACTAATTTTAGATAACAGCCAAACTCAACTCTCTGGTGTACGGGCCAAAGTATTTGCAGATAGATATTCATTAAAAGATAAAGACGGGAAATCTCTAGAAGAATATCCGGAACAAATGTGGAAAAGAGTGGCGGCAGGTATTGCTCAAGTAGAAAAAACTCGTAGTGATAGAGCACAATGGGCGGTTAAGTTTTATAATACGTTGAAAGATTTTAAATTTATCCCCGGCGGGCGAGTACTTTCTGGAGCGGGGACTCCTTATGAAGTTACTTTTTACAATTGCTTTGTAATTCCCTCACCACACGATTCTCGGGATGGAATCATTGATAATCTCAAGGTTATGGTTGATATAATGAGCCGTTCTGGTGGTGTTGGTATAAATCTCTCATCACTTCGTCATCGTGGTGCTCGCGTCAAAAAAGTTAATGGTACAAGTTCCGGGCCGGTTAATTGGGCAGAGCTTTATTCCACTGCTACTCATGATGTAATCCAACAGGGTGGAACTCGCCGTGGTGCCCTGATGCTTATGATAAATGATTGGCATCCAGATTTAATTGAATTTATCGAGGTTAAAAAGGACCTTTCTCGCATAAACGGAGCTAATTTATCTGTCTGTATCTCAGATTCTTTTATGAAGGCAGTTGCGGAAGATAAAAATTGGGATTTGGTATTTCCAGACATTGACGACCCAGAATACGATAATCTTTGGGATGGTGATTTAGAAAAATGGAAGAGTTTAGGAAAGAGAGTAAAAGTTTTTAATACCGTAAGAGCTAGAGAAGTTTGGGACAAAATCTGCGAGGCTGCTTGGGCAAGCGCCGAGCCAGGCACCCATTTTATTGAAAGAAGTAATAAAAGAAGTAATACGTGGTATTTTGAAAAACTTATTTCCACCAACCCTTGCGGAGAGCAACCACTTGGTGCTTGGGCGGTTTGTAACCTTGGAGCAATGAATCTGACTGCTTTTGTGAAAGGGGAATTGGGGAAAAGCGAGTTTGACTACCAATCTTTAGCAGAGCATGTAAAAGTGGCTATCCGGTTTATGGATAACGTGGTGGATGCTACTGGTTACTACTTTGAAGAAAATAAAGCTCAGCAACTGGGTATTCGTAGAACAGGTTTAGGAACAATGGGTCTTAGTGATGCTTTGATTATGATGGGTCTTAGGTATGGAAGTAGTAAAGCCTTTCCAGTTGTAGAGAAAATTTACAAAACCATTCGCGACGCGGCTTATGAAATCAGCGCGGATTTAGCAGCGGAGAAGGGCCAATTTCCAAATTTTGACAAGGAAAAATATTTAAAGGGCTGGTTCATCAAAAGATTGCCAAAGGACATTCAAGAAAAAATCGCAAAAAATGGGATCCGAAATGCAGTGCTCTTAACACAAGCGCCAACAGGAACTACTAGTTTGTTGGCAGGTGTTTCAAGCGGAATTGAGCCAGTATACGATTTTGCTATGGTACGAAAAGATCGAACCGGCGAACATACACTATACCACCCGCTTTACCAAAAATGGCAACAAGAATATTCTAATCAGCCGCACCCATCTTATTTCGTTTCAGCAAATGATTTAACCCCGGAAGATCATGTGCGAATGCAAGCGATTATTCAGGAGTATACCGATTCGTCTATTTCAAAGACAGTTAACGCGCCAAACGGCCACAGCGTTGAAGATGTTAAAAAACTTTACACACTTGCGTACGAGCTTGGATGTAAAGGAGTTACTTATATGAGAGATGGCAGTAGGGAAGGCGTACTTTCTCATATGATTGATAAGAAAAATGGGCAGAAAGAAAGGGTTAACGTTGAGCTGAACCCAAACGGTGAAACGCCAATTACCAGCGTAAACGTACCAGTCCGATTAAGAAAAAGACCCGATTATCTCCAAGGGGTGACAAGAAGAATTGCTACTCCAGTAGGGCACGCTTTTGTGACCATCAATGCCGATCCAGATGGAAATCCATTTGAGGTTTTTATTAATGTGGGTAAAGCTGGTAGCGATATCACAGCTGATGCTGAAGCGATTGGTCGACTAGTATCGCTTGCGCTTAGGATTCCCTCTGAATATTCGCCGAAAGAAGTAGCCCGTCAAGTAGTTAATCAGCTTACAGGTATTGGAGGTGCAACTCAGAGAGGTTTTGGGAACGGCCGTATTTATTCCCTAGCTGATGCTATTGCTAAAGTTTTAGCAGAATATTTGGCGGAACATGGACTTCAGCCGATTGAGGAAGCCAATGGTAATGGGAACGGAAAAGCAGTTGTAAAGCAACCAGAAAATGGAGAAGAGGTGAAAGAAACAACCGAGGTTGAGCCTCAAGTTTTGTTGGCCAGGGAAGAGCTTCGTCGAGATATTTGCCCAAGATGTGGAATAGCCAGCTTTGTGTTTGAAGAAGGTTGCAAGAAATGCTATTCTTGCGGACACTCCGAATGTTAGTACCACAACGAGGCAATAAAAGATGACAGTGCGAAAAATATTACCAAAAAGAATAGCAAAGTAAGACCCAAAGAGAAAAGCTTTTTATTTTTGGAGATTAAGACTGACTCTACGGAGGAAATAATAATTGCGGTGATACCTGCCCAAAGTGCATAATCTTCAGGAGGCTCATCAGGAAAAGTATATAAAAACTCTGATACTTGTAATAAAACCGCGTAAAGAACAACGAAGCTAATAATAGAAACTATCGATGCTAAATACCAAGGAAAACGGAATCTTAACATTATTTAAATTATACAAAAAACACCTTGACATTAATAGATTGATTACTTTAGGGTAAAAATACTTTAACAATTAAAATTCAAAGGATTTCGGGTGAAGCACCGTGTAATTCGGTGGGAGTGCCGCTACTGTAATCCTTCGACCCAGCTCAGGATTAGCCTGAGTGAAATCGAAGGCTAAACCCAGAACCCCGCCTTTGGATCCTTAATAGGACGCTCGCAGTCGGTTTCTCGTTTAAACTTTCGTTAAATCACTCGAAACCAACCGCCTCGTGTCCTGTTTTGGAGTACTTCGAGCAAAGGAGGTGCCTATGAATAAAATTTGACCAACCCTTTGTCGGTTGGTTTTTCGTGTTATAAGGAAGTCAATTTAAGGAGGTAAAATTTATGAAACTTAATCCAAAAAGTTGGTTGGCATTTGTTGCAGTAATAGCAATAGCTGTTCTTGGCTGGAATGTTGCCACCGGCGGTTCACAAGAAAAAAGCGAGCCTGCCTCTTCTGTTACTTCCCAAGAAGAGCAGATAAAAACTGTAAGAGCGTCCATCACAATAAATCCAAATATTGAAAGCGAAGTTTTAGGGGCTGAAAACATCGAAATAGAGGAGGGGAAAACAGCCTTGGATTTAACCAGAAAAGTAGTCGGTGTTGAAACTTCTGGGGAGGGCGAAATGGCGTTTGTAACGACTATCAATGGCATATATGCAGATCCTTCAAAGAATGAATTTTGGGAACTTGTGATTAATGGACAGCCGGCTCAAGTTGGTGCCGGCAGCTATAAAGTCAAACAAGGCGATGAAATAGAGTGGCGAATTAGCAAATATTAGTTGACTAAATAATGGAAAAATTAAAACAGTTTCTTGATAAATTACTAAACCCAACTGTAATTATACTGTTTGCAGTTACCTTGCGGCTCGTGCCTCATCCGCCGAATTTCGCACCAATAGCGGCAATGGCACTTTTTGGCGGAGCTTATCTTAACCGTAAATACGCGATCGTCATCCCCCTAGTCGTGATGTTTTTAAGCGATATTTTCATCGGTTTTTATTCCCCGGTGGTGATGACTTCAGTTTACGGATCATTTGTTTTGGTTGGTTTGCTGGGGATGTGGCTTAAAAAAAGAAAAAGCCCTGGAAACGTAATTGCAGCAGCAATTGGTTCATCCTTACTTTTCTTTCTCATCACGAACTTCGCTGTTTGGGCTGCCGGTGCCTACGCACGTGATCTATCTGGTTTGGCACAAAGCTACGTAATGGGGCTACCCTTCTTTAGAAACACACTGCTCGGCGATCTTTTCTACACCGGGGTTTTCTTTGGAGGCTACGAATTGGTTAAATCTTTGGCCGTCCAAAAAAGACCATCTGCAGAAATTATTAAGTCTTGATCTGGCCAAACCTACCTGCTATAATTGTTAAGTCAATTGAAGACAACCCGCAAGGGCTGTTTTTTTTTGGGCCAAAAGCCTGAAATTCAGACAAGAAAGGAGGTGAGAGGTTGCTGACTTGGATGACAAGTATAGTCGTGCTGTGCATCGTTGGTGCTCTCGTCATCGCAACCATCGATAAGAGAGGCGAGTTCCCCACGCTCGGCATCTGACACGTTGACGCAACCAACAACCCGCCTACCGGAAAGTTCTCCCAAAGCTCTCCGGTGGGTTCATTTTTCTCAAAAACCCACCACACTTGCTTCTGCTACTTCCTCAGAACGAATAAGTTAGGTATAATTTAATAAGCTTTTTATGAATCAATTGAGTGAAAAAGCAAAAAGTCACCTTTCGCCAGAAGCGTTTGAAAATCTTCAAGTCTGGCTGGGGAAGAAAGAATTCGTTCACTTTCAAGGAGAAATTAAATCCTTAATTGAAAAAGAAAGTTGGAGTGAACTAGAGGATGC
>MHCR01000001.1:16940-18023 GCA_001816695.1 Candidatus Woykebacteria bacterium RBG_16_39_9b | reverse complement strand
TATAAGAATTGGTACCGGTGGTATTCGCGGAAAAATTGGTGTGGGTCCAAATAGAATAAATTTTAGAACCATCGGCGAGGCTGCTCAGGGCCTTTCACAATTTATCCATGATTTTGGTGAAGAAGCTAAGAAAAAAGGCGTCGTGGTTAGTCGGGAGGTGCGGAAACACTCTGAAGAGTTTGCAGTTTTATGTTGCGAAATATTCGCAGCCAACGGAATAAAATCATATCTTTTTGACGGAATCCGGTCTACCCCTGAAGTTTCCTTTGCAGTAAGGCATCTTAAATCGATTGCTGGTGTTCAACTTACTGCCTCACACAACCCGAGGACGGACAACGGGTTTAAATTCTTTTGGCAAGATGGTGGTCAAGTTGTGCCTCCCATGGATGAAAAATTCATGAATCTCGTACTGGGTGTTACAGAGATTAAGCAAATGAACTTCAAAGAAGCTCAAAGTAAAGGTTTAATTCAATTGATAGGAAAAGAAGTTGACGATAGGTATTTTGAAAAACTACTAGAACTTTCCTTAGTAAAAACTAGATCAGCGAAAGTTTCTTTTAGCCCAATTCACAGCGTTGGTACTACAAATGCGTTGCCAATTCTACAAAAAGAGGGCTTTGACGTCACAGTTGTGCCGGAGCAAGAAAAACCCGACGGGAATTTTCCCACAGCCTTTGGTGACTACATAAATCCGGAGTTTGAACAAGTGATGGAACTACCCATAAAATTAGGTGAAGAAATAGGAGCAGATGTGGCTATTTGCACTGATCCAGACGCTTGTAGGATTGGTGCTGCCTTCAGGATAGACAAAAATTCTAACGAATTACAATATTTGACAGCAAACGAGATTGCCTGCGCAATGCTTTACTTTATCCTTTCTTTGAAGAAGGAAAAAGGCGAATTAAAAAAAGAAGATCTATATATAAAAACATATTTGAGTACTACACTTGCAACCGATATTGCAAATAGTTTCGGGATAAGCCATGTCGATGACCTGTTGGTTGGGTATAAATGGTTTGGACAAGTCGTAGAAAAGATGAAAAACCCAGAGGATTTTGTATTTTCATTTGAAGACACTTGTGG
>MHCR01000001.1:11388-16910 GCA_001816695.1 Candidatus Woykebacteria bacterium RBG_16_39_9b | reverse complement strand
CTATTGCTGCTCTTACTGCCGCCGAACTGGTATCTTGGTTAAAAGACCAGAACAAAATTATCACGGGATACTTAGATGAGATTTATCAAAAGTACGGATATTATCGAAATGTTTTGTATCAGGTTGAAGTTGTGGGTAAGGAGGGTTTTGAAGACATAACAAAGCTTTACAAAGCATTTAGAGCAGATCCGCCAACAGAGCTTGCTGGTCTTAAAGTACTGAAAATAGTTGATAAATTAGATCCAAAATTGAGAGATCCAGAAAAATACATTGCAGGGATAACGGGCGATGAAATAACTCTCATCCTTTCTCCAGATCAAAGGATAAGGATTTCAACTAGACCTTCTGGTACACAGCCTCAATTTAAGTATTATTTACAAACTTATGGTAAGGTGGACGTGGACTTGGGGGACGTGAAGAAGGAAGTAGATGCATTGGCGGAGGCGATAGAAAAAGATATGTACAATTATCAGGATAGAGTTTTGGGTAAAAAATCACGCGGTCTTAAAATTAAAAGCCATTGGTGACAGTAGAAGATGAATAAAGAAATTGAAACAGCAATAAAGGCAGCAAAGCTAGCCGGGGAGCGGCTTGAATATTATTTTGAAACAATTATCGAACACGAGGAGAAAGAAGATAAGTCGCTTGTTACAAAAGCAGATCTAGAAGCGGAAGAAATAATTGTAAAAACACTAAAGGAGGCTTTTCCCAGCCACAATATATTTAGTGAAGAAAGCGGAGATTTAGGAATAAAATCAGATTACACTTGGGTTCTGGATCCACTTGATGGAACGCTGAATTTCACTCGTGGATTACCTATTTTCGCGACATCCATCGCTCTGGTAAAGGATAATCACCCGCTCCTTTCCGTTACATACAATCCCGTAATAAAGTCACTTTACTATTCCGAAAAAGGAAAAGGTGCTTTTTGGAACGAAGAAAGAATGCGAGTTTCGGATAACAAAGACCCTTTTAAAGCGATTATCACTATTGGTAGGGCGAGAGATATAAAAAATAAAGAGAAAACGAACGAAATATTAAACAAAGTTTATTTTAAAACGCACCAAAGGATTTTAGGTAGTTCCGCACTTGAACTTGCTTGGTTAGCAGCTGGAAGAACCGAAGCTTTTATATCGGTGGGATTAAAAAATTGGGATGTCTATGGAGGACTGCTTTTGGTAGAGGAAGCAGGGGGAAAAATAACTGACTTTCAAGGAAGGCCGTTAGGGGACGATAAGCAATATTTTTTAGCTTCAAACGGAAAAATCCACGAGGAATTTTTGAGTATTTTGAATAGATAATCTACTACTTGGTATAATAAATTTATAATGCTGCCAATTGTTTTAAGTTTGATACTTGGAGCCACTCACTTCTGGAATGAGAAAATTCAGATAAGACAAGAGTATGTTCGAATTCGTTTGCTTTCCTTTGTGGCAGGTATCTCTGTCACCTATGTTTTTTTAAACCTGCTTCCTGAGGTTTACAGAGGGTTTGAACTCTTTGATCGATTGATTTTTGTTTCGCTATTAGCTGGCTTTAGCAGTTTCCATCTGGTAGAGAAATACGTTTACCAGCACTCCGCTCCGCAATCTTTAAGAGAGAAATTAGGAGGAGTACACTCATTAGCATTTTTTTATTACCATTTTTTTATTGGAGTTGTTCTGGTTAAGTTAAATAATATCAGAACTCTGGATTCAGTTTTATTTTTCCTTCCTATTTTGTTTTATTCGGCTATTGGTATAGTTGCACTTGAAAAAATACATCCGAAAATTTGGGAAAAGACATATATTAAATTTTTGCTGTCTCTATCAACTCTGGCTGGTGTTTTATCGGCAAATATTTTGTTAAGTTTTGAAAATTTCTTTAATTTGCTTTTTGGGTTTGTTGTTGGGATTTTTCTGTATATCGCCTTAGCTGACTTTGTACCGAGAGAGGCTCGCGGTAAGACAGAGTATTTTGCTCTTGGGGTTTTTGTTTACACCTTAATAATATTGGCTACTTTTGTTTAAGCCTTTACCAGTGGGGGAGAAATTGTTCCAAGTTTGTTAAATCTATTTTAACCGGTTGTGGAGTGCCTTCAATAATTCGCCTTGTTACTTTGCGCAAAATTCCATTTACAGTTCTATCTAAATTTCTAATATCAACTTCGTAACCGAATGGTTTTATTACCTTTTTCCAAACTTCTTCGTCAAACTGGACCGACTTTGGGTCTAAACCAATATTAACTAGTTCTCGTGGAAATATATAATCACGAGCGATGTGGATTTTGTCATCGTCGGTGTAACGCGGCATAAATATTACTTCAAGTCGGTCCATAACGGCACTGGTAATTGTTCCAAGTTTGTTAAATCTATTTTAACCGGTTGTGGAGTGCCTTCAATAATTCGCCTTGTTACTTTGCGCAAAATTCCATTTACAGTTCTATCTAAATTTCTAATATCAACTTCGTAACCGAATGGTTTTATTACCTTTTTCCAAACTTCTTCGTCAAACTGGACCGACTTTGGGTCTAAACCAATATTAACTAGTTCTCGTGGAAATATATAATCACGAGCGATGTGGATTTTGTCATCGTCGGTGTAACGCGGCATAAATATTACTTCAAGTCGGTCCATAACGGCACTGGTAATATTACCAAGTTTGTTGGCTGAGCATATGAAAAAAACCTCTGATAGATCAAATGGATAGTCTATAAAATAGTCGGTAAAAGCAAAATTTTGTTCTGGGTCAAGAATTTCTAATAAAACGCCCATAAGGTCAGATTCGGCACCTTCCGCTGTTGAATCTATTTCGTCAAGAAGTATAACTGGGTTTTTTGTACCGGCTCGCCTAAGACTTTTGATTATAAGACCTGGTTCCCCTTCTGGTTGAGTTTTAGGTACGCCCCTTAGTTGTAGAGAAGAGCTCATACCGCCCATTGGAATTCTGATAAAACTCCTTCCAAAACTTTCGGCGATCGAAGCTCCAAGACTTGTTTTTCCACTCCCAGGCAAACCAACAAAGCAAATAACCGAAGCTCTCGTAGTTTTTACCACTTCGTGACCTTCTTTGTCCGCTTGAAATTTTAGTGTGGCTAGGTATTCTATTAGCCGTTCTTTTATATCGTTTAATCCATAGTGATTTTTGTCCATTATTTCTCTTGCTTTTGTTAGATCCAAATTGTCTTGAGAACGTTTGTTCCAAGGGAGGGAAAGAATCCAATCTGTATAACGGGTTATTCGCTCATAGTCCACTTCAAAACTACCAAATTTCATGGAGCGATTCAGGCGAACTAAGGAGCTTTTAATTTCTTCTTTCAAATCAGTTGGAATTTGAGAGGCTTCGACCTTCTCTATAAAGGACGTAATATCTGGTAATAACTCTTCTTTTTCAGCGGCAGTTTCGGTCATTATGTCTTAGTTTAAACCTAAAATTCTGCCTCGTCAACCAAGCCTAATCTATAAAACAGTTAGAGGATGAATTATGTTTCGTTCGTTGTAATTTTAGAATCAGTTGAGTAAAATATTTTAGGTATGAATGAGATATTACCAATACATGTTGCAATCATAATGGATGGGAATCGCCGCTGGGCAAAAAAGCACAAAGTTAACCCAATTGAAGGGCATAGAAAGGGTGTTGATACTTTGATAAAAATAGTAGAGGAGGCGGTTAGAATTGGAATTAAATATCTAACTGTTTACGCGCTCTCAACAGAAAATCTTAAAAATCGCACAAAAAGCGAAGTATTAGCGCTTCTAAAATTAATAGAAGAAGGATTTACTAAACATTTACCACGACTAAAAAAGGAGGGAGCACGGCTAAATTGTATTGGAGATGTAAAGACGTTGCCAATTTCTACTCAGATGATTATTAACCGCGCAATAGATGAGCTCAAAGGGGGTAAAAATGTGGTAATTACTGTAGCAATAAATTATGGCGGGAGAGATGAAATATTAAGAGCGGCCAACAATCTGACCGTGGAAAAAAGACCGTTTTCAGAGTCTCAATTTGAAGATCAACTTTATACAGCTGGTATGCCAGATCCGAATATTGTGATTCGTACTGGAGGTCATAAGCGGTTATCGAATTTTTTGCTTTGGCAAAGCTCATACTCAGAACTTTATTTTACAGATGTTTTATGGCCAGATTTTGACGCCAAGGAACTTGGTAGGGCAATAAAAAGTTTAAAAACGGGTGTTAGAAACTGGGGCCGTTAGCGAGTGAAAATAAGTATCGCTGCTACTATTGCAATAATTATAAGAACTACAAAAAGAATTATAAGCGGAAAAGAGCGTTTGCCAGTAGATGTCGCTTGGGGTTGATTGGCAACTATTGGTGCTGGTTCTTGCGGAACTCCCCATTTCTCTTCGGGCGTTTGCCAAGGTAGCGGTATACCAGAGCTTGGCGGATTTTGCCATCCCGCTGGCTGAGTTTCCGGCGGTTTCGGCCCAACCGATTGAGGATCATCAGGTCTCATCCAAGACGGACCAACCGCTTCTTCCGTACTAATAGAAGGTGGTACAGTTTCGGTTTGTGTAGGTGGGTCGGGTAGAGGTTCTACTGGTATTGGTTGTGGATCATCACTTTTTGGATCCTCAGCAATTGTTGGTTTTACTGCCTCTGACCACGTTGATGGTTGTCCCGTTGGTAGTGGTGGTGGCTGCAGTGGAGTTGTTTGCGTAGGTTGGGTCTGTTGTGGTACTTGTATCGGTTCAGATTGAGTCGGTGGTACACTTGGAGTACTTGGTATTGGTTGAGCGCCTTCAGGTTGATTTACAGCGGATTCAGGCACGGCTTCATTAGTTGGTTCTGGTCGATTTTGATTCTGGTTCGGATCTTGTTGCATGAGGCAGATTCCTTAAACTTAAGGTTACCCCAGAAGTCTGTTTTTTGTCAACTTTTGCTTTGACTATGCTGTTCTAAAAAAGGTATAATTCTACCGAAATTGGCCTCGCTGGAGTATGGCGCTATCGTCTAGAGGTCTAGGACACGTGGTTCTCAGCCACGAAACCGGGGTTCGAATCCCCGTAGCGTCACCAAGAGCAAGTTTGGTTGGTTGACAAAAAAGAAGGCTTGTGCTAAAGTACATTGGTACTTGGACCGAGAGCACTCGGGTTTGAGTATGTAAGTTGAGAACATGAAGTCCCCGAGCTAGGGGATTTTTGCGTAAAAAAGTCCCTAAAAACAAGTTGTGTGATTAGATTATTCGGAAATATTATTTGTTTAATATGAGTGAGACAGAGTATATGCAAAAAGAGAATATTTACTTAACAAGCGAAGGTTTGGAAAAACTTAAAAAAGAATATCAACATCTTG
The DNA here is from genome assembly GCA_001816695.1 of Candidatus Woykebacteria bacterium RBG_16_39_9b. Classification (GTDB taxonomy): domain Bacteria; phylum Patescibacteriota; class Microgenomatia; order Woykebacterales; family RBG-16-39-9b; genus RBG-16-39-9b. The sequence continues at coordinate 11,615 of MHCR01000001.1, read as the reverse complement.
TTACTGTACGGCGTAAAGAGGTTACGGAACGAATTGCCAAAGCTCGAGAATATGGAGATATAAGCGAGAATTCAGAATACGACACTGCTAAGGATGAACAGTCTTTTGTAGAAGGCAGAATTCTTGAGCTCGAAGAAATTATTAAACACGCTAAGACAATAGATAAAGCTAAAAAAGCTGATATAGTGAGATTGGGATCAAAAGTAAAGGTGGACGTTAATGGCCAG
>MHCR01000001.1:11013-11285 GCA_001816695.1 Candidatus Woykebacteria bacterium RBG_16_39_9b | reverse complement strand
CAGTTGCCTCCACAATAAAGGCTACTTATAGGATCTTGGAAATTAGTTAATTTCCAATCTCCTGCGCCGCCTCGCGGCTAAAAATCCTTGAAATCAAATGACTTTTACCCATGTTTATCCGCCATAAATTGGCAGATTCTGCTTCAATCTGTATAATAGAAGTTTAGATGGAAGCACTTATCCGTTTTTTTATCGAAGTTGGCAAATTAAAATCAGTTAAAAGGCGTGGCTGGATCTTGCGTGGTGTTAAGGATCCGGAGACAATCGCCGAC
>MHCR01000001.1:9086-10588 GCA_001816695.1 Candidatus Woykebacteria bacterium RBG_16_39_9b | reverse complement strand
TTTTGTCTCAAATGGGCAAAATTACTGATGATAAACAAATTTTGAGTTTTGCAAATAGTATTAAGGAATATTTTATAAAAGGTGATAAGAGAGTAAGAAATCGCAAAAACGCTCACATAATTAAGTTTATTTTAGAGATAGGTAAGTTAAAAAAAGTAAAAAGAGTGGGCTGGATTTATGGTGGCGCAAAAGAAAAAGATACAGAATCTGTTGCTGGTCATTCGTTTCGTTTGGCCATAATGACGGGGTGTCTTATTGGAAGGAAAAGATTTGATCTTGAGAAGCTACTCAAGATGGCGATAATTCATGATCTTGTAATTGTTTATACTGGCGATGTCACCCCGTTTGATGATCTAATCGCGCACGATCTTAAAAAAGATAAACAGATACTAGAAACATGGCCGACAGGAAGTAAAAAAGATAAAGAAAAGCACACCATTGAACGCCGATTTAAAGACAGAAAGGCTGTAGCTAAACTTGTTGAGAATTTACCGATAAAGATGCAGGACGAAATTTTGTCTTTATGGTTTGAATACGAAGAAGGCTTTTCAAAAGAAGGACGCTTTGTTAGACAGGTGGATCGAATCGAAAAGCTGCTTCAAGCCATAGAATATAAAGTTAAAGGGATATATAAGCCTAATATAGATCCATATTGGGTTCAATTGAAGATTTTGCTTGATGAACCTGTCCTTGTTGAATTTGTTGAAGAAATCGATAAATGGTTTTATAAGAAAAATAAAAGCGATCCTAAGCTTGTTGACAAATTAGACTCGGCCAAGTAGACTAATACGACCTTACTTTGGCCCCAAATCATACTAGAAAGGAGGGAGGCCAGATGAAGGCCTTTTGGGGTTTTGTTCTGGTTGCGTTGGTCTGGTTCCTCGTTTGGTTCTCCACTCCTGCTTCCCGGCTGACAACCAGTTCAGTTGGTGGTGGAAGACGGGGCAAGTCAAACGGGCCGGTACAAGACGTGACCTTCAAGCGGGATAAGGATTGGAACTGGTCCACCTTTGACCAGGAGGTCGATGACGGAGAGCTGAAGATTATCTCCAACAGTGAATTCAGCACCCGTTGTCACGGCGTTCTTGCTCAGCGGATAAGGTATGGCCAAAAAGATGCCGGGGTTAGAGACCCCGAGACAGTTGCTGAGCATGATGATGATCTGAAGAAGCTTGTGGGGGAGTACAGAGAAATAAAGGATCTCACCAACAGAGAGGTCATTGTACTCGGCCTGATGTACGATAATCACGAGCTTAGTGAGATCATCACCGAGGACCTGCCTCAATTCCCCTTGCCCGAGGATGTTAGGGAGCGACGAGAGTTCGTCAAGAACTGGACCCCACTGACTCGAGGACAGGAGCGTTCACGGTGGGTTCGAGAGTGGTTGGCTGAGCGGCCGTTCTTCCTCATCGTAGTGAATGGTCTGCCCGAAAGGGAAAGGCGGATACGTACTTACCTGTTCGACCGCTTCTACCTCGGTCAAGATCGGTTGGCCAAGATCG
>MHCR01000001.1:3029-9064 GCA_001816695.1 Candidatus Woykebacteria bacterium RBG_16_39_9b | reverse complement strand
ACCTGCCTTGAGCATTTGGAGACGGACAAGGAGCGAGCCTGCGCGAGATATGCACTACCGGAGAGCAGCCGCGGTTATCACGGACCCAGACGTTCTCCAGCACCTCATGCGGGTATACCGAAGAAACGACGGGATTGAGTAGGGGGGAGATGCGCTAGTAATAGCCTCTGTTTGTGTCTTTTCGGACCAGCGGGGGCTTCTTTTTTTTGTAAATTTCTTGCAGGTACGGGGAATTAAAGGCTATACTTAAAATATGTTTTGGGCAGATAAAGTTGCAAAAGAGCTTGCGAAAAGTGGCAAACCTCAACTGGTTGATGATGCCAAAACTCCTTCTGGCCGGGTACATGTTGGAGCATTGCGCGGCGTGGTAATTCATGATCTGATCTATAAAGCTTTGAAAGAAACTGGAGCAACAGTTAAGTACACTTTCATAATTGACGATATGGATCCAATGGACGACCTCCCCACGTACTTATCTAAAGATAAGTATAAAAAATATATGGGCGTTCCTCTAAAAGATATTCCGTCCCCGCAAGGAGGCGATTCTTATGCAAAGCATTATGCAAAAGAGTTTATCCACGTTTTTAACAAACTTGGTGCGAAACCAGAAATTTTATGGAATTCGGAGCTTTATAGCAGTGGTAAGCTTGATAAGCAAATTAAATTAGCTTTGGATAACGCAGAGAAAATTCAAGAAATTTATGAAAAAATTTCTGGTTCAAAAAGGCCTCGCGATTTTATACCGTTCCAACCTATATGTGAACAGTGCGGTAAGATTGGGACAACAGTCGCAACCAGCTGGAATGGAGAATATGTAAATTATGAATGTTTAGAAAATAAGGTTGATTGGGCTAAAGGCTGTGGTTATAAAGGTAAAATAAGTCCTTTTATCGGAAAGGGCAAACTCTCATGGAGAGTGGAATGGCCGGCAAAATGGGCAGCTCTTGGCGTAACCATCGAAGGGGAAGGTAAGGATCATGCTTCACGTGGCGGAAGTCGTGACACTGCTAACGCGATTGCAAAAGAAATATTTGGCTACGAACCTCCGTACGATATACCCTACGAACATTTTCTCCTTTCCGGTAGAAAAATGAGCAGTTCAAAAGGTATCGGAGTATCTGCCCGAGAGATTTCGGAAATTTTACCGGCAGAGGTTTTGCGGTTCTTAATGGTTCGTCCCTGGCCAATGCAGCATATTGATTTCAACCCGGAACTTGAGCATACAATCCCGAAACTTTTTGATGATTTTGATATCGCCAGAAAAACTAAAGACCCAGATTTAAAAAGGATTTGGAATCTTTCTTCGGTGGAGAGAAAAACAGAAGATTATTTTGTATTACGTTTTGGTGATCTGGTAAATCTTGTGCAAATGCCCAATATGGATTTAGAATCTGAAAGTGAGTCGCGAAAAGGAGCAGCCTTAACAAAAAAAGATAAAGAAGAACTTAAAGAACGTGTCATATATGCTAAAATTTATTTAGAGGCCTTTGCACCAGAGAATATTAAGTTCACAGTAAATAAGACTCTTCCAGATAAGGTTCGGATGTTAACCGACAAGCAAAAGGCGCTTTTGCTAAAGGTTATTGATTTGATGCAAAAAGGCTCTGACCCTGAGGCTTTTCAAAATGAAGTCTACCAGGCTGGAAGAAATATAGGTCTGTCCTCAGCTGAGACGTTTAAAGCCATTTATATCGCTCTTTTAGGAAAAGAATCAGGACCAAAAGCCGCCTGGCTAATTTTAAGCTTGGATAAAAAATTCGTTAAAGAGCGTTTTAAAGAAGCTGGTAAATGAGACGTGAAATTAAAGAAGTACTTGTTTATACTGCTGAAAATTCTGCCATGGCGAAGATGTTGGTTGAAAAACTAAAGCAGATGAAAATTCCAGCTAGACTTGGGGTTGAAAGCGCAGCTGCGGGGGTTTTTGGGATCTCAGAGGGTTCAAGAACAATTTTAGTTCCAGAAGAATTTGCCCAAAGGGCAAGAAAGGCGCTTCTTAAATAAATGAACCGGCAAGATGCAATAAAAGTTGTAGATGAGCTTGCAAAAAGCCCCAATATTCATAAGCACTTGCTTGCTGCAGAAGCAGCAATGGTTGCTTTATACGATTACTTTGAAAAACAAGATAAAGTTGACCAAGGTAGCAGAGAGGAATGGGGGATTGTTGGTTTGCTGCACGATGCCGATTACGAGGCAACAGATAAAGATTTAGATCGCCACACTGATGTTGTGACCGAAAAAATAAAGGGAAAAGTAAGCCAAGAAGTTATTGACGCGATTGCCGGTCATGCCGATAAAGCCGAGCGAAGAACTCTTATGGCAAAAGCAATTTACGCGGCTGATGAATTGACTGGTTTGATAGTTGCCGCCGCACTTGTTCGGCCGGATAAAGAATTGGAAGGACTAACAGCCGATTCAGTATTAAAGAGGTTTAAAGAACCCTCTTTTGCCAAAGGTGCAAACAGAGAGCAGATAAAAACTTGTGAAAGTGAACTGGAAATTGAGCTTTCCAATTTTGTAGATATAGTGTTAAATTCTATGAAGAAGATTAATTGGAAGTTGGGGCTTTAATGGTAAATATCAAATTTATAAGGGAAAACTTAAAAGAAGTCGAGAAGGTTTTAGCACAAAGGAGAATGAAGACGGATCTTGGGCATTTGATCGAAATAGATGATAAGCGTTTAAATCTAATCAAAGAGGTGGATGAACTCCGACACGAAAGAAAAAAGGCGGCCGAGATTAAGGATCAGAGAAAGGGGAGTGAAATTAAAGAAAAATTATCAAAATTGGAAAGCTCACTGACAGCTGTTGAAAAAGAACTTGACGACTCCTTAGAACAAATGCCGAATATGCTCTCACCTCAAGTGCCCGATGGGGCGGGGGAGAAGGATAATCACGAAATAAAAAAATGGGGCAAACCGCCAAAGTTTGATTTCGAGCCTAAAGACCATCTAACATTAGGAAAAAAATTAGGGATTATCAATCAAGAGGCTGCCGCCAAAACAAGTGGGCATGGGTTTTATTACTTAATGGGGGATGGGGCGCTTTTAGAGATTGCACTCATTAGTTGGGTGATCTCGTTTTTAGGTAAGAAGGGTTATAAATCAGTGATTACCCCAGAATTAGTTAGAAAAAAATTTGTGGAGGGGACGGGCTACTTGCCGCGTCGGGAAGAACCAGACATCTATAAAATTGAAAATGATGATCTTTATCTTACAGCAACATCCGAAATACCAATAGCCGCTTTGCACACAGATAACATTTTTGACAAGAAGGAGCTGCCAAAAAATTACGTTGGCTTCTCAAGCAGTTTCAGAAAGGAAGCGGGCAGCTACGGAAAATATACTCACGGTATTTTCAGAGTTCACGAATTTCATAAGGTTGAAATATTCAAATTTGTAAAACCAGAAGATTCCGACGCTGCTTTTAAGGAGATAATAGCCGTTCAGGAGGAAATTTATCAAAAATTAGGGATTGCCTACCGAATTGTAAATATTTGTTCAGGGGAAATGAGCGCTGCTGCTTACCTTAAATATGATTTAGAGTATTGGGATCCGCTGAACAAGACTTATCGAGAATTAACTAGCGCTTCTAATACTACCGATTTTCAAGCAAGGAGACTAGGTATTAAGTATAAAGACTCGTCTGGAACAAATTATGTTCATACCTTAAATGGTACTGCTATCGCTTTGAGCCGTACTATTATCGCAATTTTAGAAAATTACCAACAAAAAGACGGTAGTGTTAAAGTTCCGAAGGTGCTTGTAGATGTTTTGGGAAAAAACTTTATTCGAGGCAGTTAGCCCGATCAACGGTAAAATAAAAGTTAGCGAGAAAAACGGACAAAGGAAACTGACTGTTGATGGATATACTCAATCTGTTTCTCTTAACAGAGATGGTTTAACTGGGAAGCATTATTGGGATATTTTTACCGATGGGTCAATTAGACTTGATCAAGATAGTAGAGTTTTAGTTTTGGGTTTGGGCGGTGGTACTATTCCCAAGATATTAACCCGTAAATTTGGGCTAGTGATAATTGATGGGGTAGAGGTCGACCCCTTAATAGTTGAAATTGCCAAGAATTATTTCGGCTTGAATGAGCCAAACATAAATATTTTTACTGAAGATGCCGCAAGGTTTGTCAAAAATGCTAAATACAAATATGATTTAATTTGTGTCGATATTTACAATGGTGGGGAAATGGCCAGTATTTGTTCAGATAACTCCTTTTTTGAGGACTGTAAAAAAATTATGAGCGAGAAAGGGGTTTTGGGGGTAAATAAAATTATTGATAGCAGTTATGATTTAAAAAATTATTTAGATTTTTTGCGGGGTTTTTTCAAAAGCGTTCAATACTTTGTAAATACCAAAAATTTAAACCACACAAATGCTATAATTTATTGCCGCTCTTAAATGGAAATTATTACCGCCGTCTTCCTAGGAATTGTTCAGGGTCTGACAGAATATCTCCCAATTTCTTCTTCTGGACATTTAATTTTAGTCCCAGCCCTTTTGAATATCGATGGTCTTTTAAATTCGCTTACCTTTGATGTAGCTTTACATGTTGGAACGGCAATAGCGGTAATTTGGTTTTTCTGGAAGGATTGGATCCGGCTGGTAAAAGCGTTTCTAAAAAATGTGGGTTCCAAAAATCTAGTAAATCAAGAAGATTCAAAACTCCTCTTATTGTTACTGGTTGGTTCCATACCAGCAGCCATTACCGGGTTTGTGTTTAATGATTTCATTGAACGAAGTGTTCGCCAGCCACTTCTTGTAGCAGGGACTCTTTTTGTTTTTGCGCTCATTCTTTTGTGGGCTGATAGAGTCGGTTCGCAAAAGAAAAATCTCAACGGTGTAAATTGGCAACACTCTATTTTTATTGGTTTGGCTCAGGCCATTTCGCTTGTCCCTGGGGTAAGTCGTTCTGGTATAACAATTTCAGCTGGTATGTTTAGCGGATTAAACCGGGAAGCCGCGACAAGATTTTCATTTTTACTTTCCGCGCCGGCCATCGCTGGTGCCGCAGCTCTTAGTTTAAAGAATTTTTTGGAAGAGACTCATTCTAACGGAAATTTATCTATATTTGCCGTTGGGGTGGTTGCAGCAGCAGTTTCCGGGTGGTTAACAATAAAGTTTCTTTTGGGGTTTGTTTCAAAGAACAATTTTAATATTTTCGTTTGGTACCGAATTATACTTGCGGTTTCTGTGGTGTTGATTTACGTCACTCGTACTTAATTTCGACATTTATTACCTTTTTCCCAAGAGCAAAATTTAGGGCGTTAATTATTGCCGCACCCACTCGGAGCCCTGTGTAAGAGCCTGGACCTGGATGGGCTTCAAAATTGTTAATATCGGTCAGTTTCAGGTTTGCTTTTTTCAAGACTTTCTCAATTGCCAAAAGTGGAGAATCAGTAGTGACTTGAGAGACTATTTTTCCTTTTCCGTCGATTATCGATGCAGCTGCTCTTTTTGCAATACTTGTATTGAGAAAAAGCTTCATTGTTTAGAATCTGCCTTTTCTGTATCTGGCTGTTTGATCAGTTTTGGGTTCAATATTACACCCTGGAATTGTTCTTCATCCCTCTCTCTTAGAGCTAATTCTTTTCCAGTAGCAACAGGTAGCGAGAATGTAAATGTGGTTCCCTTTCCGAGTGTACTTTTGACTGAAATGCTTCCACCCATTTTTTCCAAATATTGTTTTGTAATATAAAGTCCCAGGCCCGTTCCGGTGGAGGGTGAGGCTGTAGCGTAAGATTCATTAAGTTTTCCGTATTTTTTGAAGAGCTTATCGATATTTTCGGGAGCTATACCAACACCAGTATCAGTTACGTTAACGTTAACCATATCGCCCTTCTTCTCCGCAGAAACTGTAATGTTGCCTCCTTTTTTGGTAAATTTCAGAGAGTTACCGATCAAATTTGTAAATATTTCGATAAGCTTGTCCTTGTCGCTCAGTACTAAAGGCACGATATTGTCCTTATTGATGACCACATCAATGCCAGCTTCGGCTGACTTAGCCTTCAAGTCTTCTTTTACTT
>MHCR01000001.1:2803-3019 GCA_001816695.1 Candidatus Woykebacteria bacterium RBG_16_39_9b | reverse complement strand
TTTGAAAATTGAAACGGGGATTATTTCAAGCTGCAATCTTCCTGTTTCGATTCTAGAAACGTTGAGCATGTCATTTATCATGGAAATCATTCGCTCAGAGGAATCATAAACCCGGTCTAGATAGGCTCGCACTTTCTGGTCTTGCTCATTTCTCTTCCCATGCAAGGCAAGCCACACATAGCTTTTTATGGCCGTCATAGGGGTACGGAGTTCGTG
>MHCR01000001.1:0-2707 GCA_001816695.1 Candidatus Woykebacteria bacterium RBG_16_39_9b | reverse complement strand
GTCTGAAACCGTATTGCTTCTGCTCCTCGTAGAGTTTTGCATTTTCAATAGCAATTGCGGCCTGGCGGCTTAGAATCTCAAGAAGTCTTATGTCTTCATTGGTATAGACATCTTGAGAAAGTTTTTCTCCCAAGAAAATAGCGCCTGTAAGTTGGTCTTTTACGACTAGCGGCGCCACTATCGCCACACCATTTTTGGACAGGGAGTTAATAGAGGAAATATAATCATCATTTTTAACCTTACTTTCCTCTATTCTCTGCTTGATCTCATCTATCACAACAAAATTTTGGTTATCGCTAAAATATTTAGAAAGGAAATAGCGTTTTTCGACAGATATGTCAAGAGATTTTGGGAACCCACCACCTATATCCACCGGGCTGAAATGGTGATCTGTTTTTAAATAAATGGCCACCTTACTAACTTTTAAAGTGTGATAAATAACGGATCGAAGTTCTTTAATTAGTCCATCAAGCTCAATGACTGTTGAAATTCTTCCTGAGATAGAACGAATTGTTTCTTCCGCATCGTAGCGGGCTTTGAAAAATACTCTATCTGTAGCTTTTTCAATAATTCTTCGTAGCGGATCTACAGTAAATGCAACTACGATGATAGCAATCAGGTCGGTAACTCTAGGGAAGCTGAGAGCCTGCGCTTCTGGAAGGAAAATGCGATTTAAACCAAAGACGAGTATTGAGTAGAGACCAATCAAAACCGCCAAAAGAGTCGAATAAACAACCGACCGCCGTATAATGACTTCGATATCAAGTAGCCTATGTCTAACTATTGCGTATGCGATAGAAATCAACATAATAACTGTGAAATAAGGTGTATATGTGGCAAGGGTCCAACTGTTAAAGATCAAGGGAATTATGAAATTAACAATACTTACAAAAATTACCGTGACTAAAGTCCCTAACATGAAGTACTTAAGCTGTAGCTTCTTTAGCGGATCCCCTTCACGATAGCTTTTGAAAAGTTGGTAAAAGGATAAAAGTATATAGCCTAAAAATACGACTATATAAAGAGTATGTGCCGGCCCAGTTATAACATTTGCTAAATTGTTTTCTAATGTGACATCCTGAACTATTAAATTAGTATATGAGATTGTTACTACACCTAAAGCTATTATTGCGGTCCTGATCAACATGAGCATTTTAAGAGGGTATTTCATTAAACCTCTGAACGCCAATGAGAAATAAAAGAAAAACAGGGAAACAATCACGCTACTTGCGAAGGCGGTTTTTGTCCATATGACTAACCAAAGCGGATCTTTTAGGTTATCAATTAAGAAGTTGCTTAGCATCCACAAGCTTGTCGATAAAATGAACGCAGAGAAGCTTTGGTTCACCAAAGACTTCTTATTTTGAAATAGGACAAATAAACCTAATGCAACGTTGAAAATAACAAGAGGAACTAAGGGTAGATTCACGAATGCCATAAGATTAAATACTATTCAGTTAAAGTATATATAGAGTAGAGTCCTTAATCAAGGAAAGGAACTAGCCCGTAGGTTGGTGAACCCCGAGCTAGTCAGTGCCAGCATTGTTTGTGGCGAATGATCTACAGCCCCTCTCTGAAGAAATCCGCCAGTTCAGGATCTGCCTTAGTGATCTGTTCGAACCCTTCCTCAAGGTTAATCACCGCTGGAATTGTTGGGGCTCCCAGGTAGTCTTGGGCTTCGCCGATCGCCTTGAAGCCGAAGTGGAAAGTCGCGACGTAATGCATCAGGACAGGAGGCTCGATTGGAGCGAACCAGTAACGCACCCCACCGGCCAGCGCATCCTGAAAAGCCATCCTGAAAAGGTGCAGAACGCAAGAGAAATTATTACGACCACGGAAGCCCTTCTTGAGTGCAGTCGTAGATATTTCTTCGCATCTCTCCGTGGCTATGATAGTTTTAGCTTTTTCCTCCCATTCTGGTGTTAGTTGAAGGTGTGTAACCGTGAATCCTAGCGGTGAAGGAAGTATCTTCCTCACAACCCCTACGACATCAGATTTCTGATGCACGGCTACGTAGAAGATGCAGGGGTAACCCTCGTACTCTTCTAGGCAACCTCGTGTTCCAGGGTAATTTGACTGGACGAAGGTATCAAACTCAAGGGCCTTGGCCGCCTGAGTTAGATCGAACCCCTCCGCTCTCAGGTACTCGACGCTGTCCAATGGTTCAGGTTTCACGAGTCCTCCTTTACGACACTTCAGCCTTGATGGGTTGAATTCTATGTTCGGTTGTTGGCTTTGTGCTATCTGTTCCTGCCAACAGCTGGAAGGCTAGAGACAGTAGAGCACATGCCGCCAACAGCACACCGATGAGTGTGTAGGTGGCTTGGGACAGAACGATGCCACCAGTAAGCGCTGCGCCAAACGTGCCTAGGTAGGTGGAAAGCTCCACAGTTGTAATACCAGCAATTCTTGCTGCTGCCTGTTCCGTTTCTTCGAGTAGCATTGTCTCTCTGATCACTAGACCCGACGCCCTGAAAAAGGCGAATATACCGGCAATGATCACAGAGTACCAAAATCCGCCAGTGATGGCGAAGAATGCTACCACGAGAGGAATCGAGAGAGCATCGGTGACCAGGAGGATGTTTCTCCGGGCTGCTGGGCTGCGACTGTATATGAAGGTGCCGGCAGTGAATGCAGCTCCGGCCAGTCCGAAGAACCAGCTGACGTTGTTTACACTAGGCTCGTAAGTTCGTGCCAAGAATCCTCC